>JASHVV010000386.1 GCA_030044385.1 Gammaproteobacteria bacterium | reverse complement strand
ATCGTGCGCTATGCGGTGTCGCCCGACTTGATTGTGCCCGCTGGGCCTGCCGAGACGGTCGTTTCGGGGCTGCCCCTCACCGGCGATCATCCGATGCATCCCTTCGAGATCGACGTGCACGGCTGGATATACGTGGACCTCGCGACGCCGTCCAACTCCTGCCAGCGGCGCAACCGCATGCTCCAGTCGCCCGGCATCAATCCCTGCCCGCAGCTCGCGACGCGCGGCGGCATCTGGCGGTACAGCGCCCGCCAGCTCGATCAGAAGTTCTCGCCGGCCGCGCGCTATGCCACGGGTATTCGCAATGCAGACGGCATCGCGATCGGCCCGGACGGGCGCGACGTCTACGCCATGCAGCAGGGCCGCGATCAGCTCGGACAGAATTGGCCGAGGTACTTCACCGTGGTGCAGGGCGCCATCCTGTCGGCGGAGGAGCTGCTGCACATCGTGAAGGGAGGCGATTACGGCTGGCCGTACTGCTACTACGACGGGATTCAGCGCAAGCTCTTGCTGGCGCCCGAATACGGCGGCGACGGCCACAAGGTCGGCGAATGCGCTCACAAGCTCGACCCCGTCGCGGCCTTCCCGGCGCACTGGGCCCCGAACGGTCTCACCTTCTATGACGGGAAGCAGTTCCCGGCACGGTACCGGGGCGGCGTCTTCATCGCGTTCCACGGGTCGTGGGGTCGCGCACCGTTCCCGCAGCAGGGCTACGATGTCGTTTTCCAAGCGCTTGCCGGCGGACAGGCCTCGGGCGGCTGCGAGATCTTCGCGGACGGATTCGCGGGCGGGCAGAAGGGGCCCGGTACGGCGGCGCACCGTCCTTCGGGAGTTGCGGTGGGACCCGACGGCGCTCTCTATGTCTCCGATGACGTGCGCGGGCGCATCTACCGCATCGTGTACCGTGGTGGTGCAGCCGATGTGGGCGGCAGCACGGCCGGATCACAGGGCATCACACCCTGCTCGGACATGTCCTCGCTCAGTGGAGACACCGGCGGCGGTAGCAGCAGCGCCGTTGCGGCAGGAAGCGCTCAGCAGAGCGCCGGCGCGGCGGGGCCTTCGCCGGCGACACTCCCGGTGCCGAAGGGTGCGACGCGGGCGCTGGTCGAGCTCGGCGGCCGTATCTATCAGGGCAAAGTCGCCTCGGGTACCTGCGCGGGCTGTCACGGGATGGGCGGTGAGGGCACTCCGCTCGGTCCGGACCTCGCGGCCGGCAAGTGGCTGTGGAGCGATGGCAGCTACGCCGGGATCGCGCAGACCATCCGTGAGGGCGTGTCGAAGCCCAAGGTCTACCGCAGCCCGATGCCGCCGATGGGCGGCGCGCAGCTCTCGCGCCGCGAGGTTCAGGCGGTCGCGGCGTACGTTTGGGGCCTGAGCCACGGGAGCTGACCGGCACCGCCCGCATGAGAGCAGGCGAAGCGATGCGCCGGGTCGCCCGGCGCGGTCAGATCTCGTCGTGTTCCACGAGCGCCCGCAGTCTCTCGAGGGCTTCATCCCACCGCGCGGAGATCTGCCCGAGATATCGCTGAGCTGCCGCGAGTCTCAGGGGTTCGAGCCGCCACAGGCTCTGGCGGCCGCTCCGCTCATTGCGCAGCAGACCGGCGTGCGACAGGGCGTGCAAGTGCTTCGTGACCGCCTGGCGTGAAATGCTCTCGCCCTGTGCGAGGCGGACGATCGACAGCGGACCCGCCTCGCACAGCTTGGCGACGATTCGAAGGCGCGCCGGGTCCCCGAGGGCGGCGAATACCGGCGCGGCATCGGCGAGCCTGCGCGCGGCGGCCGCCGAGGAGCGGCTCATGAGGACGACTGACCGAGGTACTTCTCGATCAGCTGCAACTGATGCGTCCAGCCTCCCTCGTTGCTGGTAAATGCCTTGGCCCGACGCTCGAGCGGAATACGCTCGAAGCCGGATTCCGTGATCGTCAGCCGGGTGCCCTGTGCCGCTTCCTCCAGCCGAAACTCGACCAGGGTCATCGGCTCGGCGGAGTAGTCAGCGCTGCGATCGATCGCATTCGGATGCCAGCGAAAGGAGAAGAGACTCATCGGCTCGATGCGCTCGATGTGGAACTCGAACGGGAAGCCGGCGTAGGGCTGCTGCAGCCTGGCCACCTCGGGATCGACCTTCGTCGGGGCGATCCGCCCGATGAGGCGCGTCCCGGCCGCGAACTCGCCGTCGAACTCGACTCCGAACCAGCTGCCGAACCGCTTCGCCTCGCTGATGGCGCGCCACACTCGCTCACGAGGCGCGCGCAGGACGATTCGCTTTTCGATTCGATCGGGGGTAGGGCTCATAGTGCAACCTCCAGGTTGCGCAAAGCGTAGCATCGGGCTTTGCCGAATGCAACCGCAAGGTTGCCTGATCATCCGCCTCCGCGTGTCGGCGCGCATCGGACGCCTTCGCGCCGGAAGCGGCAGAGGTTTGTGAAGTTCATGCTCGATCAGCACCGCCTCACGGCGCATACTCGCGACATGTCCGGATCCGATGCCCGCACGCTCCCCTGTCCGAACTGCCGGAATCAGATGCAGTCTCAGACCCTCCAGCGACACGACCACGGTGTCGTGGAAGTCGACCTGTGCTTCGCTTGCGCCGGATTTTGGTTCGATCACGGCGTGAGCGTGCAGCTGGCGCCCGCTGCGGTCATCGACCTGTTCAAGGAAATCTACGCTCACCGGAACGACGCGCGCCAGCCGACTGCGAGCCAGCTGAACTGCCCGCGCTGCCACGGGGCTCTCGTGCTCAGCTATGACCTGAGCAAGACCGGCAGGTTTTCCTATTTCGCCTGCCACCGGGGCGACGGGCGGTTCACGCCCTTCTTCCAATTCCTGCGGGAGAAGCAATTCATTCGCAGCCTGACTCCTGCGGAAATCGAGGGAGTCCGGGCGCAGGTGCGTCAGGTGACCTGCTCGGCGTGCGGCGCGCCGATCGATCTGGAGCACGAGACCGAGTGCAAATACTGCCACGCGCCGGTCTCCTTCCTGGACCCGGGTGCTGTGGAGAAAGCACTTCGGATGTGGTCGGACGCAGCAGGTCGAGGCGGTCTTGGCGCCGCTGCGCCGGCGCCGGCCCCCGGCGCCAACGACGCCAGTAGCGCGGGGTCAACGCCTGATCTGGTCGCCCAAGGAATACACGCCATCGGCCGTCTGATCGACGC
>JASHVV010000385.1 GCA_030044385.1 Gammaproteobacteria bacterium | reverse complement strand
TTGGCGAGCGGCTCGCCCATGCCCATGAGCACGACGTTGGTCACGATCCGCTCGCGGGCGGGCTCATGCGCGAATGAGCCCTCGAGCTCGCGGTTGGCGAGCCACACCTGGCCGACGATCTCGGCCGTCGTCAGGTTGCGGTTGAAGCCCTGCTGCGCGGTCGAGCAGAACGAGCAGTCGAGCGCGCAGCCGACCTGCGAGGAGATGCAGAGCGTGCCGCGGTCCGCCTCCGGGATGAAGACCATCTCGAAAGCCTGCGACGCGTCGGCCCGCAGCAGCCACTTGCGGGTGCCGTCGGCGGACTGCTGGGCGGTGACGATCTGCGGCGTGGCGACACAGGCGCGCCCGGCGAGCTGGGCGCGGAAGTCCTTGGCGAGATCCGTCATGCGCTCGAACGCGGACTCGCCCCGCTTGTACACCCAATTCATGAGCTGACGCGCGCGGAAGGGCTTGCCGCCGAGCTCCGTCACGAACGTCTCGAGCGCCGGCCGCGGCAGGCCGAGCAGATTCGTCGCGGTCGTGTCGGGAGAGCTCATGGCGGACTTGCGCGGCCTCAGCCGCGCGGGTGCAGCTCCGTGCCGCTGAAGAAGTAGCCGATCTCCTTGGCGGCCGTGTCCGGCGCATCCGACCCGTGGACGACGTTCTGCTCGATGCTGAGCGCGAGATCGGCGCGGATGGTGCCCGGCGCCGCCTTCTTCGGATCGGTGGCGCCCATGATCTCGCGATTGCGGGCGATCGCATTCTCGCCCTCGAGCACCTGCAGGACGACCGGACCCGAGGTCATGTACCGCACCAGGTCCTTGAAGAACGGGCGCTCCCGGTGAACGGCATAGAAGCCCTCGGCCTCGCGCTGCGACAGACGGACCATGCGGGCGGCGATGAGGGTGAGGCCCGCCTGCTCGAAGCGGCGATAGACCTCGCCGATGAGATTGCGGCTGACGCCGTCAGGCTTGACGATGGAGAGGGTGCGCTCGAGCGCCATTTTCGGGGGTCCTTTCGGGAACTGATCTTGGAATCAAGCCGGACAGTTTACCCTCTAGGCCACCCCCCCGGCAAAAAGGCTGACCCCGCTCAAACGCTGAAGCTTTCCCCGCAGCCGCACTCGCCTTTCACATTGGGGTTGCGGAAGCGGAAGGCCTCATTGAGGCCCTGCTTGACGAAATCCACGGTCGTGCCGTCGACCAGCGGCAGGCTTTCCGCGTCGACGCAGACCTTCACGCCACGGTCCTCGAAGACCACATCGCCCGGCTGGAAGTCATCGGCGTAGTTCACCACGTACGCGAAGCCGGAGCAGCCGGTCTTGCGCACCCCGAGGCGCAGCCCGACGCCGCGGCCGCGGGCGGCAAGGAAGCTCTTGATTCGATTGGCGGCGGATTCGGTCAGCGAGATGGCCATGAGCCTGATTCTACCCTGGCTCACGCCAGTGCCGGGCACAGTCCGCGAGCGCATCTTCGACCACCAGGAGGCGTCCGAGTTTCTCGACGGGAACGGCAAGCGTCTCGGCCCACTCGGCCGGCGTTCCCGGCGCCAGGTCCGCGCGGCTCCGGCCGCGCAGCCGCTCGGCCACCCAGGCGGCAACCGCCAGAGTATGGGGACACCCATAGGCCTTGAACAGTGCGCCTTTCACGCTGCCGTCCCGCACGGAAAGCCTGAACCGGACCCAGACTTCCTGCCCTGGGCCTCCCGCCTCCCCCACGACCTCCGCGGTGGCCGCCGAATGCCCCGGCTCTGACGCGGGCGAGAGCGTTCGTAGCCGCGCAACCTCCCGGCGTATGGCATTCACCGCCAGATCGATGTGCTCCGGCAAGCTGAAGCGCCCGAAGCTCAATCGCAGAGAGCTCTGGGCGAGCTGCGTATCCCTGCCGAGGGCGCGTAGGACGTAGGAAGGCTCTGCCGACGCCGAGTTGCACGCGGATCCTGTGGATATCGCCAGCTCGGGCAGTCCGGTGACGAGGCTCTCCCCCTCGACGCCCTCGAATGAGACGTTGAGGATCCCCGGCACGCACGGCGCGCCTTCCGCGTTCGCATGCACGCCACCAAGCGGCGCAAGACCCTGCCACAAGCGCTCCCGCAATCCGGCGAGCCGCGCGTGCTCCGCCGGCAGACCGCGGCGCGCCAGATCGCACGCCGCTCCGAGCCCGACGATCTGATGGGTGGGCAACGTTCCGGGCCGCAGCCCTCTTTCCTGGCCGCCGCCGAAGGCGATCGGCTGCAGCCGAGCGCGCGCGCCGTCGCGGACGTAGAGCGCGCCAACCCCCTTGGGCCCGTAGAGCTTGTGTCCCGTGAAGGACATGAAGTCGAGCTGCAACGCATGTGCGTCGAGAGGGATCTTGCCGACCGCCTGCGCGGCGTCGCTGTGGCAGAGCACACCGCGCGCACGGCACAGCGCGCCGATCGCGGCGATATCCTGGATCACGCCGATCTCGTTGTTGACGAGCATGATCGAGGCCAGCACGGTGTCCGGGCGCAGCGCCGCGCGCACCGCCTCGGGGTCGACTCTGCCGCTGCGGTCCGGCGACAGCAGCGTGACGGCGAAGCCTTCCTTCTCCAGGCGCTTGAGGGGATCGAGCACCGCCTTGTGCTCGATCCGCGAGCTCACGATGTGCCGCCCCCGATGCGCGTTGGCGCGCGCTGCGCCGAGAACCGCCAGGTTGTTGGATTCCGTGGCGCCGGAAGTGAAGAGGATCTCGCCGGGCGCGGCGCCGACGAGCGCGGCGACCTCGGCACGCGCCCGCTCGATCCGCTCGGCCGCCCGGCGGCCGAAGACGTGTGTGGCCGAAGAGGCGTTGCCCAGACCGTCGGGCTCGGCGAGGCTACGGCCCATAGCTTCGGCCACGGCCGGATCGACCGGCGTCGTGGCGGCGTAGTCGAGATAAATGGGATCGGACGCGGTCACTGCCGCTCGTGGGCCGCGCCGGCCCGCCGGCGCCGGCTCTGCACCGCCGTGAGGATTCCGCGCAGGATGTTGACTTCGTTGCGATCGAGGGCCGCGCGCTGGAACAGCCGGCGCAGCCGCGCCATCAGATGGGTGCCGCCCTGGGTGCGGTCGCGGAAGTCGATCTCGTCCAACACCTGCGCCAGGTGCTCATACAGTTTCTCCATCTCCACCGGGTCGGCGAGCGGCCCGGCCGCCGGCGCGGCGTCGATCTTCACGCCGCGGGCGAGGAAGAGCTCGTAAGCGACGATCTGCACCGCCATCGCGAGATTGAGCGACGGGTAGGACTCGCTCGCCGGGATCCGGATGAGCAGGTGCGCGGCCTCGAGCTGGTCGTTGGTGAGGCCCGCCCGCTCCGGTCCGAAGAGCACGGCCGCCGGGCCGCGCTGCGATTCCTGCAGCATCCGCTGCGCCGCCTCCCGCACATCGGCCACGCGGAAGTACTGATCGCGCGTCCGCGAGGTCGTCGCCACGATGAGACCGCAGCCCGCGACCGCTTCCGCGACCGTCGCGACGACACGGGCGCTCGCCAGCACGTCGTCCGCGCCGGAAGCGCGCGCGATCGCCTCGCTGTCCGGGAACTGGCGCGGATCGACGAGCACCAGCCGTTCCAGCCCCATGTTCTTCATGGCCCGGGCCACCGCCCCGATGTTGCCGGGGTGCGAGGGCTCGACGAGAACGATCCGGATGTCGGAGGTGTCCATGGCGATCTGCTACCCTACGCGTCGTGCACCCGCTTCTCAATATCGCCATCCGCGCCGCGCGCCGTGCCGGCGAGGTCATCGTCCGCAGCCTCAACCGGCTGGAGTCCCTCACCATTACCTCCAAGGGGCGCAACGACTTCGTCAGCGAGGTCGACCGCATGGCGGAGCAGGAGATCATCGGCGTCATCCACCGCCACTATCCCGACCACGCGATTCTCGCCGAGGAGAGCGGCCGCAGCGGCGAGCACGACACCGTCTGGATCATCGATCCGCTCGATGGCACGACCAACTTCCTGCACGGCTTCCCGACCTTCGCGGTATCCATCGCCTGTCAGCAGAAGGGCCGGCTCGAGCACGCGGTGGTCTACGATCCCATGCGCCAGGAACTCTTCACCGCGACCCGCGGCAGCGGCGCCCACCTCGATAACCACCGCATCCGGGTCAGCAAGCAGCGCACGCTGGAAGGCGCTCTCATCGGCACGGGCTTCCCGTTCCGGTCGAACATGCACTACATCGAGCCGTATCTGGCGATGCTGAAGGCGGCAATGCTGAGCACCGCGGGCGTGCGGCGTCCCGGAGCCGCCGCGCTCGATCTGGCTTATGTCGCGGCCGGCAGGATCGACGGGTTCTGGGAGATCGGGCTCGCTCCCTGGGACACGGCCGCCGGAACGCTTCTGATCCAGGAGGCGGGCGGCCGCATCGGCACGCTCACCGGTGCCGAGTACGTCCAGGGCGGAGACGTGATCGCCGGCACGCCCAAGGTGTACGCGGCGCTGCTCGA
>JASHVV010000384.1 GCA_030044385.1 Gammaproteobacteria bacterium | reverse complement strand
GCAGCGCGGCTGACACGTAGAGCGGTTGCGTGAGATTGAGCGCGGGGACCTTGAGTCGGCCGCGCAGCTCCGCTTCGGGGCCGTTGGCGGTGATGGTCAGGCAGTCGACGGGGCAGATGTCGAGGCAGGCGTCGCACTCGATGCACAGCTTCGCGGTGAAGACCGTCTGCACGTCGCAGTTGAGGCAACGCTGCACTTCCTGGGCGGCCTGCTCCGCGGTGAAGCCGAGCTCCACCTCGATGTTGAGCTTCTTGAAGCGCTCCTTGAGCGAGACGTGCGGCATGAGCCGCCGCTCGACCGGCGCGTAGTCGTTGGAGTACGACCACTCATGCATGCCCATCTTGCGGCTCTGCAGATTCACGCCGGGCGCCAGGCGCTCGGCGATGGGCTCGCCCTGGCAGTGCTTGTGGATGGAGACGGCGGCCTGATGGCCATGCTCCACCGCCCAGATGATGTTCTTCGGGCCGAAGGCCGCATCGCCGCCGAAGAAGACGCCGGGCCGGGTGGATTGGTAAGTGACCGGGTCCACCTTGGGCACGTGCCACTTGTCGAGCTCGATGCCGATGTCGGCCTCGATCCAGGGGAAGGCGTTCTCCTGTCCGATCGCGAGAATGACGTCGTCCGCGGCGATGAATTCCTCGCCGGTCACGCGCTCCGCGGTGATGCGGCCGCGCGCGTCGAGCTCGTATTCCATGCAGTCGAATGTCATCCCGGCGAGTCGCCCGCCCTCGATGACGAATGCCTTGGGCGCGCGGTTGACCACGATTTCGACGCTCTCCTCCTCGGCATCCTCGAGCTCCCATTCCGAGGCCTTGAAGAAACCGCGCGGCTTGCGCGCCATCACTCTCACCTGCTTCGCGCCGAGCCGCAGGCTGGTGCGGCAGCAGTCCATCGCCGTGTTGCCGACGCCGATGATGAGGACGCGCTCGCCGATGCGATCGATGTGGCCGAAGGCCACCGACTCCAGCCAGGCGATGCCGATGTGCACATTGGGCTCCGCCTCGGCGCGGCCCGGGAGAGTGAGGTTCTTGCCTTTGGGCGCCCCGGAGCCGACGAACACCGCGTCGAAGCCGCCGGTTGCGAGCAGCTCCCTCATGCTCGCGATGCGATGCCCCAGCCTGAGGTCGACTCCCATGTCGACGATCATCCGGATCTCCTCCTCGAGCACGGTCTGGGGCAGGCGGAAGGAGGGAATGTTGGTGCGCATGAGGCCGCCGGGCTCACCGTACTGCTCGAAGATCGTGACCTCGTAGCCGAGGGGCATCAGGTCGTTGGCGACGGTGAGCGAGGCGCAGCCGGCGCCGATGCAGGCGATGCGCTTGCCGTTCTTGACCTTGGGGATCGGCGGCAGCTTGCCGCTGATGTCGTCGCGGTTGTCGGCGGCGACGCGCTTCAGCCGGCAAATGGCGACGGGCTTGGCCTCGACCCGGCCGCGGCGGCAGGCCGGCTCGCACGGCCGGTCGCAGACTCGGCCGAGGATGCCGGGAAAGACGTTGGAGTGGCGATTGACGAGGTACGCCTCGGTGAAGCGGCCTTGCGCGATCAGCCGGATGTACTCGGGGACATCCGTATGGGCTGGACAAGCCCACTGACAATCGACCACGCGATGAAAGTAGTCGGGGTGGGAGGTGTCTGTGGCTTCCACGATGTACCGCTGCTGGAGCAGGGACGTCCATAATAGTGCAACCGAGACCCCGGCATATACTCCCGCCATGCCCGCCCCCGAACCCGTCCCCCTCGAGATCAGGCTGCGCCGCACCGCCCGCCTGCTGGAGGTCACCTTCGACGACGGCAGCCGCTTCGAGCTGCCCTTCGAGTACCTGCGCGTCTACTCCCCTTCGGCCGAGGTCAAGGGCCACGGGCCCGGCCAGGAGACGCTCGTTTTCGGCAAGGAGGCGGTCGGTATCCGCGCGGTCGAGCCGGTCGGCCAATACGCCGTCAAGCTGGTCTTCGACGACGGCCACGACACCGGCCTCTACACCTGGAAATACCTCTACGAGCTAGGCCGCGACCGCCCAGCCAAGTGGGCCCAATACCAAGCCCGGATCCAGGCCTTGGCCCCCTCCAATAGAAAATAAAAGGCCGGGCGGCTTTGACACCGCCCGGCCTTTTAGGTTCAAGACCCCCTTTACCGGGGCGGATTCTGCGCAGCATGTCGAGCAAAAAGCAAGACGATACAATGCGCCTCCCCGCGGCACCGGCGATGCGATGACCGACCCCAGATCCACCGATTTCGGCTATGAGCGCGTTCCCTGGCGCGACAAGGCGCGCCGGGTGCGGGGCGTGTTCGACTCCGTCGCCCGCAATTACGACCTGATGAACGACCTGATGTCGGGCGGCGCGCACCGGCTCTGGAAGCGCTTCGCCCTGTCGCTCACGGGGTTGCGCCCCGGCGCGCAGGCGCTCGACGTGGCCGGCGGCACCGGTGATCTCGCCGCGGGCCTCGCCAGGCAGGTCGGAGAGCGGGGCCTGGTCGTACTGAGCGACATCAACTCGGAGATGCTGCGGCGGGGGCGGGACCGCCTCGCGGACCAGGGCGTCCTCGGCAACGTCCAGTACGTCCAGGCAGACGCGGAGCGTCTTCCCTTCGCCGATGACACCTTCGATTGCATCACCATCGGATTCGGGCTGCGGAACGTCACGGACAAGCCGGCGGCGCTCGCTGCCATGCAGCGGGCGCTGAAGCCGGGGGGCCAGCTGCTGGTGCTGGAGTTCTCTCATCCGGTGGCGCCCGGGCTCGGGCTGCTCTACGACGCCTATTCGTTCCGGGTGCTGCCGCTGCTCGGCAGGATCGTGGCGCGGGATGAGGCGAGCTATCGTTACCTCGCGGAGTCCATCCGCATGCACCCGGGGCAGGAAGCGCTGCTCGAGATGATGCGGTCGGCCGGCCTGGAAGGCTGCCGCTATCACAACCTCTCCGGCGGGATCGTCGCGGTGCACCGCGGCTACAAGTACTGACGGGCCGACCCATGCTCACCGCCACGATCGAGAACGTCCTGAACCGGGGGCTCCCCCGCTCGCCGCGGGCGCAGCAGCTCTGCGCGGAGCTCGCCGGCCGGCGCATCGCCATCGAGGCGCCGGCGGTCGCGCGCCTGCTGGTCGAGTCCACGGGCAACTCGCTGCGCATCACCCGCGGGACTCTCCCGGCCGACGCGGAGGTGGTCGGGGGCCCGCTCAGCCTGCTCGCGCTCGGCGGCAGCGCCGCGGACGAGCGGCTGTCGCGCGGTGAGGTCGAGGTGCGCGGCGATGCGGAGCTCGCGCAGAAATTCCAGGAGCTGGCGCGGCTGCTCAGGCCCGATCCGGAGGAGGAGCTGTCGATTTTCATCGGCGACGTGGCCGCGCATCGCATCGGACGGCTGGCCCGTGGCGCGCTGGGTTGGACGCGCAGCGCGGCCGCGACACTGCTGCAGGACGTCGGGGAATACTTCAGCCACGAGCGCGCCGACCTGGTGTCCCGCGAGGAGGGGGAGCCGTTCCTGCGCGGCGTGGATGCGCTGCGCGAGGATCTCGACCGCCTCGATGCGCGAATCGAGCTGCTGCGGCAGCGGCTTTTATCCAGGTCCCCGATCGAACAGCGGCCGACCCCGAAACCATGAAGCTGCGCGTCCTCGCGCGGCTCCTGCAGATCCAGCGGGTGCTGTTGAAGTATGGCCTGCACGATTTCGTGCAGGCCACGCACCTCTACGCACCGCTGCGGTTTCTGTTCTATCTGTCGCCCGACACGTGGCTGAATCCTCACCGCAACGCCCCGCCCGCCGTGCGCCTGCGGCTCGCGCTCGAGGAGCTCGGCCCGATCTTCGTCAAGTTCGGCCAGGCGGTCTCGACGCGCCGCGACCTTCTGCCGACCGACGTCGCGGACGAGCTCGTAAAGCTTCAGGACCGCGTGCCGCCGTTCCCGGGCACCGTCGCGCGCGCCATCGTCGAGAGGGCCTATGGCCGCTCCGTGTCGGAAGCGTTCTCGCAGTTCGACGAGACGCCTCTCGCCGCAGCTTCGATCGCGCAGGTCCACGCCGCGCGCCTTCCGGACGGCAAGGAAGTGGTCGTGAAGGTGCTGCGCCCGGACATGCGCGCATCGATAGAGCGGGATCTCGAGGTGCTCTACGCGCTGGCAGACCTCGCCCAGACCTACTGGCGGGAGGGTCGGCGGCTGCGCCCGCGGGAGATCGTGGCGGAGTACGAGAAGACGATCCTCGATGAGCTCGACCTGATGCGCGAGGCGGCCAACGCCTCACAGCTCAAGCGCAACTTCGCCGGCTCCGATCTGCTCTACGTCCCGGAGATCCATTGGGACTACTGCCGCCTGGACGTCATGGTGATGGAGCGCATCCGCGGCATCCCGATCTCCGACATGGAGCGGCTGCGCGCCGCCGGCACCGACATCCGGCTGCTCGCCGAGAACGGCGTGCGCATCTTCTTCACCCAGGTGTTCCGGCACAACTTCTTCCACGCCGACATGCACCCCGGCAACATCTTCGTCATCGCCGACGATCCGGCGCGGCCGCGCTACGCGGCGGTCGACTTCGGCATCGTCGGCACGCTCGATCCCCGCGACCAGCACTATCTCGCCGCCAACTTCCTCGCCGTGTTCGATCGCGACTACCGCCGCGTCGCGGAGCTGCACGTCGAATCGGGGTGGGTGCCCGCGGGCACGCGCGTGGACGAGATCGAGTCTGCGGTCCGCACGGTCTGCGAGCCGATATTCGACCGGCCGCTCGAGGACATCTCCTTCGCCACCCTCCTGGTCCGGCTGTTCGAGATCTCGCGCCGCTTCAACGTGGAGCTGCAACCGCAGCTCATCCTGCTGCAGAAGACGCTGGTCAACGTCGAGGGGCTCGGCCGCGAGCTCTACCCGCAGCTCGATGTCTGGCATACCGCGGCGCCGATTCTGCGCGAGTGGATGCGCGAGCGCATGAGCCTGCGCCAGATCCTCCATACGATGCGCACGCAGCTGCCGGAGCTGATCGAGGCGGCGCGCGTCCTGCCGGCGCTCGTGAGGGGTGTGGTGCAGAGAGCCGAGGGCGGCATGCTGCGGATGCTGGTCGAGACGCCCGCAGTGGAGCTGCTGCATGCGGAGATGCGCCGCGGCCACAGGCGGCGCGATGCGGTCATCCTCGGGTCGGCGGCCATCTTGGGTGGCATCGTCTGGCTCGCGCTCGGCCGCACGGCATGGCCGGGGTGGACCCTGACGGGGCTCGGCGCGGCCTGGCTCGTCCTCGTCTACCGCCTCTTTTGATTCAGGCCTTGGGCTCGATCCACAGCGCGCGCGCGAGGCCGCAGACTTCGCCGTCCTCGGCGTAGACAGCGGTGCCCGCGGCGCGCTTGCGCCCGCTCGCCTCGAGGGCCCAGCCGATCACGGTGCAGCGCTCGCCGACGTGCACCAGGCGGTTGAGGTGCACGGTGATCTCGCCGAGCAGCATCATCCGGTCGTCCGGGCTCGCGGCGTAGAAACCCGGGCAGTCGAGCGCGGCCGACATGAACTCCGGGCTGACCTTGCCGTCGCCGCGGTCGAGCGACCCGTCGGGCACCCAAGGCGCGGCCACCAGATCGCGCTCGGTGATCGGGCCGGCGAAGATCCGCATGCCATCGCCGCGCGCGCGGCGGGTGCCGCACACGAAGCAGGTGGGGAAGCGGTGATGCGCGAACCCGGCGTAGCCGCGCGAGGCCTCCACGGCCTCGAAGTAATTCGGCGCGCTTCGGGGCTCCAACACCAGCGCGGCGGACCTCGCTTCCGCGATCCGCTCCGTTCCCGACATGATTGCCAGCGTGCCGTCGGCGAGCTCCGAGGTCGCGAGCGGCGCATCGAGCGGCGGGGGCCGTAGCAGCCGCACCGTCACCGTACTGCCGGCACGCGCGGCGACGCAGCCGGCGAAGTAGCCGCCGTTGGCGGAGTCATGCGGGCCGCAGAAACGGCTGGCGACGATGAGCGGGACCGTCGCGGTCATCGCCTCACCCGCCGCGAAGATCGCGCAACCAGCGCGCCGGGTCGTCGCCGCGCTCCAACACTTCCACGAGCGCGGAGCCGATCACCACGCCATCGACGTGATCCTGCAGCCGCTCGAGCTGCTCGCGGCCGCGGATCCCGAAGCCCGCGCAGACCGGCACGGGCGAGCGGGCGCGCACGGCGTCGAGATAGCGGGTGACCTCGGGCGGCACCGCAACGTTCTTGCCCGTCGTACCGGTCATCGTCACCGCGTACACGAAGCCCTGGCTGCTCGCGCAGATCTGCTCCAGGCGGCTCGCCTGGGTCACCGGAGTGACCATCTGCACCAGCGCCAGACCCTGGCCCGCCAGCGCGGCGCGCAGCTCGGCGCTCTCGTCGAAGGGCAGATCCGGCACGATGAAGCCCGCGACGCCGGCGTGCGCGGCGGACGCTGCCAACGCCTCCGGCCCGAACGCGAGCAACGGGTTGAGATAACTCATGAGGAGCAGCGGCGCCCGGGTCCGCGGCATGCTCTCGAGCTGTGCCAGGATCCAGCGCAGACTCACTCCCTGTGCGAGCGCAGCGTGGCTCGCACGCTGGATGGTGACGCCATCCGCCATCGGATCGGTGAAGGGCACGCCGATCTCGACGACGTCCGCAGCGTCGGCGATAGCCTGGAGATGCTGCTTGAAGCTGTCGCGGCTCGGGAAGCCGGCGGTGAGATAGGCGACGAGCGCCGGCTTGCCGCGTGCTTTCGCCGCCAGGATGGCGGCGCTGAGAGCCTCGTGCGCCCGCATCACTGCTTCACCGACAACAACGTCTGTTGCAACGTCGGCATGTCCTTGTCGCCACGGCCGGAAAGACACACGAGCGCGGTCCGCCCGGCGTGGCTGCCAGCCCAGCGCCGCGCCCCTGCCAGCGCATGCGCACTCTCGAGCGCTGGCAGAATGCCCTCGCACTCGCAGAGCGCCCGCACGGCGTCCAGCGCTTCGTCGTCGCTTGCCGACTCATACCGCGCCCGGCCTGCGGACGCGAGCAGCGCGTGCTCCGGCCCGACACCCGGATAGTCGAGGCCCGCGGACACGGAATGGGTCTCCTGGATCTGACCGTTCTCGTCCTGCAGCAGCATGGAGTAAGTGCCATGCAGCACGCCGGGACGGCCGTAGGTAATCGTCGCTGAATTCTCCCCCAGGCCGGTGCCGCGGCCGCCCGCCTCGATGCCGATCAGCGCCACCGTCCGGTCAGGCACGAAGGGATGAAACGCACCGATGGAGTTGGAACCACCGCCCACACACGCGATCACGGCGTCGGGCAGCGCGCCGTTCCTCTCCACGATCTGCGCTCGCGCCTCGCGCCCGATGACCGACTGCAGCTCGCGCACCAGGTAGGGGTAAGGATGCGGCCCCAGAGCGGATCCGAGGAGATAGTAGGTCCCCGAGGGATCGGACACCCAGTCGCGCAACGCTTCATCGATCGCCGCGCGCAGCGTCCGATCGCCGCCTGTCACCGGCACGACGGTCGCGCCCAGGAGGCGCATACGGTCGACGTTGGGCGCCTGCCGCTCCATGTCGATGGCCCCCATGTAGACGGTGCAGGGCAGTCCCAGCCGCGCGCAAGCCGCCGCGCTGGCCACGCCATGCTGGCCGGCGCCGGTCTCCGCGACGATGCGCTTGGCGCCCAGCCGCCTCGCCAGCAGCGCCTGCCCGACGGCGTTGTTGATCTTGTGGGCCCCGGTGTGAGCGAGGTCCTCGCGCTTCAGCCAGATTCGCGCGCCCCACCGCTCGGACAGCCGGCCGGCGAACGTCAGCGCCGTCGGCCGCCCCGCCCAGCTCGCGAGCTGCTGCGCCAGCTCCTGTTGGAAATCGGCCGCATGCAGGTGCTCCCGGACTCCCTGCTGCAGCCGCTCCAGCGCCGGGATCAGCGTCTCGGGCACGTAGCGTCCGCCGAAGGGCCCGAAGCGGCCGCGCTCATCGGGGAAGCGGCCTGAGATCAGGTCCGCGATGGGGTCGTTGGATGGGCTGGCGCTCATGGACTTCAAGCCGACTGTTGCTCCCGTTGGATCATCTCGAAGGCGCTGCGTGCCGCGGCCGCGAACCGCACCACCTCGGTCGGGCTCTTCACGCCCGGCCGCTCTTCCACCCCGCTCGACACGTCGACCCCGAAGGGCCGAACCGCGCTGATCGCCGTGGCGACGTTGCTGGCATCGAGGCCGCCGGCCAGCACGAGCTGCGTCCTGCGCGCCATCCGCTGCGCAACGGTCCAGTCGCACGGGGTTCCACTGCCGCTCGTCGGCCCCTCGAAGAGGAGACGCGGCGGCAGCCGGGTCTGGGGCGCTTCCCAGCTCCGGAAGACCGGGAGCAGCTCGAGCTGTTTCGGCAATTGCAGGCTCCGCAGGTCTTCCATGTCGGTCTGGAGCACGTCGGGACGGAACCCCGCGAGAATGTCATCCAGGTACCGCTGGCTGGGATGACGGGTCACCGCGACGCACCGCAACTTGCCGCGGGCGGGCGCCGCGAGCGCCACCGCATCCTCGAGGGTCAGCTGCCGCGGCGAGTCCGCAAAGATGAAGCCGATCGCATCAACGGGCGCCGCCAGCGCGGCCGCAACGGCCTCGGGAGTCGTCATGCCACAGATCTTGATCCACATGTGTCCGCTCACCTGATGGCCGCGTCTGTGCAGGCGGCTCGGGCGGCGCTCAGCATGGCGCCCGCCAACGCCGCAGGGTCGTCACCGCTCATGAGCGCGCTGCCGACGAGAGCGAGATCATAGCCGGCTTCGGCCGCCCGGCGCGCATCCTCGGCGCTCCGGATGCCGCTTTCCGCCACTCGGGGGATCCCCGCGGGCAGGTAGCGGGCGAGCTGCTCGAGGCGGCTCGGGACCACCTGGAGGGTCACGAGGTCGCGTGAGTTGACGCCGGCCAGGAGGCCGTGACCGCCGACCCGGGCGAGCAGCCCCTGCAGACGCTCGAGATCGCGCTCATCGAAAGCCTCCACCAGCACGAAAAGCTCCAGGGCACGCGCCTGGCGCACCAGCGCCTCGAGCTCCGGCTCGGACAGCATTCTGAGGATCGCCAGCACGCCGCCAGCCCCGGCCGCGCGGGCTTCGATTACCTGATAGGCGTCCACCAGGAAATCCTTGCGCATGCTGGGGATGCCCAGCGGCGACAGCGCCTGGGCCGCCGCCCGCAGGTGATCGAGGCTGCCATCGAATCGCGTGGGCTCCGTCAGGACGGATACGGCCGCAGCGCCTGCCCGTGCGTAGGAAGTCACGCGCGCCACCACGTCCTCGCCCGGGCCCTTGAGCTGCCCCGCCGCCGGCGAGCGCAGCTTCAGCTCCGCGATGAGGTCGAAGCCGCCGGGCTGCAGGCGCAGCCGCGGGGGCGTGGGAGTATCCAGGGCCCGCGCCAGCAGCTCGGCCTGCGGGCAGGCGGCGCGGGCCGAGCCGACCCGCTCCCGGCTGGCGGCGGCCATCCGTTCGAGGAACCCGATCATGCGGGCTCCGCACGCGGAGCGGCCAGCGTCTCGAGCACCCGCGCGGCAGCGCCGCCGTCGATGGCCGCCGCGGCGCGCTCGATCGCCTCTCGGGGGCTCGCGGCCCGGCCCGCCACCTCCAGCGCCAGGGCGGCTCCCAACAGCAG
>JASHVV010000383.1 GCA_030044385.1 Gammaproteobacteria bacterium | reverse complement strand
CCTGTTGCTGCAGGCGGCCCTCATCGGCCGCGACGAGGACACCGCGACGCAGATCCTGGTGGATCTGCTCGGCCGCTCGGAGCAGACCAGCGGCTCGATGTCCTTCCAGGAGACTCGGGCCGACGCCTACTCGTCCATGCTGGCGAGTCCGCTGCGGGCCAACTGCGCCGTGTTGGATGCGCTGGTCTCGGCCGTGCAGGCGGGCGGACCGGAGGCGCAGCGCGTGCAGCCGCTGCTCGGCCGGCTGGTGAAGTGGATCGATGAGCGGCGCGGCACGGAAGGCGCATGGCCGAATTCCCAGGAGAACGTCTTTTGCACCACCGCGGAGGCGCACTACGCGCAGGCGTTCGAGGGCCCGGTGCAAGGCTTGAGTGGCCGCGTGCGCGCCGGGCAACGGACGATCGGGCAGGCGCAGTTCGCCACACGCCATGATGCACCGCGGACCTTTTCGGCCGCGGCGCCGGTGGGCTCCGCGATGGTCTCGATCACGCACGGCGGTCAGGGGCGCCTCTACTACGGTCTGCGCGTGGAGTATGCCCTGCCTGCCCTCAGTGTCGGCTCCGCGGATGCGGGATTCAGCATCCGCAGGGACTACCGGGTTCTCGACGGCAAGGAGTGGGAGAGCGTCGGCCCCGGAACGGTATTGCAGCGGGGTGAGATCGTGCGTGTGGATCTGACAGTGGATGTGCCGGCGGAGCGCCACTACGTCGTCGTCGCCGACCCGTTGCCGGGCGCGCTCGAAGCCGTGAATCATCAACTCGCGACTGCGGACCTCACCACGCCGGAGCGCACACCGGGCGGCACCACCCTGTGGTTTGACTACGGGGCCTGGCCGGATTACTCGATCACGACAGTCGGCTTCTATCATCGCGAGATCGCGCTCGATGCCGTGCGGTTCTACGCGGACGATCTGCCGGCGGGACACTACCGACTCGTCTACGCCGCGCAGGTGATCTCGCCGGGGCGCTTCCTCGCGCCGCCGCCCAAGGCGTACGAGATCTATCAGCCCGACGTCTTCGGCCGGGGCCTGGCCGAATCCTTCCAGGTGGCCCCGCCGTGATCCGCCGGCGCCCGATCGCACTCGGGTGCGCTGCCGTTGCGCTCACCGGCGCCGCGGCCCTTGCCGCCGCGACCTGGCGGGATCTCGCTCCGCTTCCGCAAAGCTTGCCGCCCCGCAACGAGGCGCCGCCGGCGCTCGAGGCGCCGATCGTCGCCCGCGACGGCACGCCGCTCACCGTGAGCCGCGATGAGCGTTTCAACCGCGACGACGAGCTGCCGCTCACCTCCATCCCACCTCTCGTCCGTCAGGGGTTCGTCTTCTCCGAGGACCGGCGCTTCTGGGTCCACGGCGGGAGCGACTGGCCGGCGCGCTTCACGGCTGTCTATCAAAATCTCGGTGCCGGCCACGTCGTCCGCGGCGCGAGCACCATCGGCGAGCAGGTCGCACGGATTCTCACACCACGTCCGCGGACCTACTGGAGTCACTGGCTGGCCGGTATCGAGGCGCAACGTCTGATCGAGCACTTCGGCCGGACGGCGGTGCTCGATTTCTATCTCAACCAGGCGCCGTACGGCGCGCAGCGGCGGGGCGTTGCCCAGGCTGCGCATTACTACTTCGGCGGTGAGGTCGGCGCGCTCGATCCGGCCGAGCAGCTGGCGCTCGTGGTCCTGGTGCGCTCGCCGCTGCTGCTCGATCCGCGGCAGCATCCGCAAGCGCTGCGCCACGCGGTGAATCGTCTGGCCGTACGCATGCGACAGGCGAATCTGATCGATGCCGACGAGCTTCGCGCCGTGCAGCGCTCGCCGCTCGCGGCCGCTCCGCTTCCCGGCTTGCCCGTACAGGCCGGCGCCTTCGTCGGGTTCGCGCGCGCTCGTGTCCGTGCGCTGAGTCTTCGCGAATCGCAAGTTCAAACGACACTGGACCCGCGTTTGCAGCAGTTCGTGCAGGCCGTTCTCGAGTCGCAGCTGGCCGCGCTTCGCCGCGACGGCGTCCGCAATGCCGCGGCGCTGGTCGTAGACAACAGGCGGGCGGCGGTACTGGCCTGGGCCGCGGCGCCGGCGCCCGGCGCGTGGGATCTGGACCCGATACTGACCGCCCGCCAGCCCGGCTCGACGCTCAAGCCCTTTCTCTATGCGCTCGCCCTGGAGCGGCTGGGATGGCAACCCGACACCGTCCTGCGCGACGGCCCGCTCAGCGCCAGGATCGGCAACGGCCTCCACGAGTACCGGAACTACAGCAACCGCTACTACGGCCGTGTCAGCCTGCGCTACGCGCTCGGCAACTCTCTCAACATTCCGGCGGTCGAGACGGCAGAGTCGGTCGGCGTCCCGCGGTTCATCCGGCTCCTCGCCCAGCTGGGCGTCACGAGCCTCACCCGGCCGGCGGACTATTATGGGCCGGCGGTCGCGATCGGCGACGGGCCGGTCAGCCTGTACGAGCTCGTGCAGGCCTACTCCACCCTGGCGCGGCACGGAAGCTTTCTGCCGCTGCGTGCGCTGCGCGGCCTGCCGGAACCCGAGCCGGTTGCGGTGCTGCGGCCGGATGTCGCTTCCGCCATCGCCTCCATTCTTTCCGATCCGGATGCGCGCAGCGCGGAATTCGGCATCGACAGCGTGCTGGATCTGCCCTACCCGACGGCGGTCAAGACAGGGACGTCGAGCGATTTCCGCGATGCGCTCGCCGTAGGCTTCGACGATCGTTACACGGTGGGCGTCTGGATGGGCCGGCTGGATGGCACCGACATGAATCGGGTCACGGGCTCAGCGGGCCCGGCCCCCGTGCTGCGCACCGTGTTCGCCCGGCTTCGTGAGAGACGGCCGTACGCGGGCCTGTGGCGCAGTCCCGATCTGCGCCAGGTGCGAGCCTGCGAGCGCATCGGTCCGGGCTCGTGCGTGGAGCGTGACGATTGGCAGATCGAGAGCGGCGAGACCCGCGATCACCACCGGCACACGACGCGCGGCGGCCTGCAGATCGTGCGGCCCACGCCCGGCGAGATCCTGGCCATCGACCCGCGAGCGCCCCTCTGCGACCAGATCTACACGTTCCGCCTCGGAGCGGCGGCGCAGGGTGCGCGTACGGTCGTCTGGCTTCTCGACGGCCGGGTCCTGGGCCGCACCGCTTCGGGCGCGATGCGCTGGGAAATGACGCGCGGAGCTCACGTTCTTTCCGCGAGCATCCGAGCCGCGGGCGAGCGTCATGCCGCGCGACTCGCGCCGGTCTCGTTCCAGGTGGAGTGACGGCCGGTCCTCTATGCCTGAATCTGCAGCCGCTCGAGATCGGCAAGCAATCCCGGCCCGGTCGGACGCCATCCCAGGGCCTTGCGCGTCCGCTCGCTGCTGGCAGGCATGTCGTGCAGCACGAACACCGCGAGCCAGCCGAAATGCGCCTGAGCCTGCTCCGCCGCAATGGATCTGACAGGCAACCCGAGGCGCCGGCCGAGAGTCTCGGCCATATCGCGGTGCGTGACGCCCTCTTCCGCGGCTGCGTGATAGATAGCGCCCGGCTCCGCCTTCTCGAGCGCCAGCCGGTAGAGGTGGGCCGCGTCGAGCACGTGCGCCGCCGGCCAGCGGTTGCGGCCGTCGCCCACATAGGCAAAGAGTCCCTTCTCGCGGGCGATCGCGATGAGATAGGTCACGAGACCCTGCTTCACCGGATCGTGAACTTGCGGCAGCCGCACCACTGACACGTTCACGCCGGCCGCGGCGAGCGAGGCGGCCGCCTCTTCCGACGCCGCGCGAGGAATCACATCGGAGCTGATGACCGCCCCGTCCTCCGTGGCCGGCTGACCGGGCACCGTGTTGGCCATGCCGGTCCCGGAAGTCACGATCAGAGGCCGCCTCGAGCCGGCAACTGCCGCGCCGAGCGCCTCGATGACGCGCCGGTCGTTCTCGCAGTTGGCCTTGAATTGCGAGAAGTCATGATTGAAGGCCAGGTGAATGACGCCGTCCGATCGGGCAGCCCCCTGCTCGAGGCTGTCGAGATCCTCGATCGATCCACGGTGGACCTCGGCGCCGGCGGCGGCCAGCGCCGCCGCTTTGTCGTCCGAGCGGCACAGGCCGAGCACCTGATGTCCGGAAGCGATCAGCTCCTTGACGACGGCGGACCCGATGAATCCCGTGGCACCGGTGACGAACACACGCATGGGTAAGCTCTCCAGGTTTCGATGGACACGAATGTCGCTCGAGTTGTTATCCTGGTAAAGTAGTGACTTTATCCTGGTATAATGCTTAACAAGATGGATAAACCCGCCTCTCCCGAGAGCCAGCTCGGGACGTATCTCAAGCATCACCGCATGAAGCTCGATCCGGCAGCGCTGGGCTTTCCCGCTGCGCGCCGCCGCACGGCGGGCTTGCGCCGCGAGGAAGTGGCGCAGCGCGCCAGGATCAGCCCCACCTGGTACACGTGGCTCGAGCAGGGCCGCGGGGGCGCGCCGTCGGCCGACGTGCTCGATCGGATCGCGCGTGCCCTGATGCTCACCGATGTGGAGCGCGAGCATCTCTTCCTGCTCGGCCTCGGCCACCCTCCAGAGGTGCGCTATCGCAAGAGCGCCGGCGTCACGCCGCGGCTGCAGCGCGTTCTCGACGTGTTGGATCCGTGCCCGGCCATCCTCAGGACCGCGACCTGGGATGTCGTGGCCTGGAACCGGGCAGCCACCGTGATGTTGATGGATTACGGAGCGCTGCCGCCGCAGGAGCGCAACATCCTGCGCTCGATCTTCCTCGACCCGCGCTCCCGCGCCGTGCAGTACGACTGGGAAAGCGTCGCGCGGTTCGTGTTGGGCACATTCCGGCTCGATACGGCGCGCGCGGGAGCGGCGGCGGAAGTGGAGCCGCTCGTCGCCGAGCTCTGCCGGCTGAGTCCCGAGTTCGCAGCCATGTGGCGAACGAACGATGTGCCCGGCGCCCATGGCGAGGCCGTCAAACACATCCGCCACCCGGTTCTCGGCCCGCTCGCATTCGAATACTCGGCGTTCGCGGTCGACGGGCGGCCGGATCTCACCCTGGTGATCCACAACCCGGCGACCGCGGAGGATGCCGGGCGGATCGGATCATTGCTCGCGGCGACGGTGCACCTCCCTCGCGAGCGGGGATAGCGCGCAATATTTTCAATCTAGAATATATTTATATAATTACTTTTTGAGAATATAATAAGTTTATTCTTGCAAGCGGATATTTATAGTGGCTTACCCGGTCAGGACCTCCGATCAGCTTCGCTCGATCCTGCGCCGCCTACGGAAGGCCCAGGGGCTGAGTCAGACCGACCTCGGACGGAAGGTCGGCCTATCGCAGGAGCGGATCTCGGCTATCGAGAACCACCCCGAGCGCGTTACCACCGACCAGTTACTCACCGTCCTGATGGCTTTGGGAGCGGAGCTCGCAATCACGCCACGTTCGGCGCAAGGCACTCCCCCGAGAAGTTGGTAATGGCTGGTCGTCCCTCACATCGCAAAACCCTGGCCGTGTGGATGAATGGAGAGTACGTCGGCGAGTGGACCTTTTCGTCCTATAGCGGCCATAGTTTTCGCTACGACGAGCGATGGCTGGTTCATCCGCTCAGACGACCGCTTTCATTGTCGTTGCCAATGGAACAGGGGACAGATCCGGTCACCGGACCGCGCGTCGAAGCATTCTTCGACAATCTCTTGCCGGACAGTCCGGGCATCCGCAAGCGCATCTCGCACAAATTCGAGACCAGCATGCGCACGATGGACTTGCTCGAGAAGATCGGCAGGGACTGCGTGGGAGCCATTCAGCTGCTACCGACCGGGGCCGAGCCGCCCGATGTACGCCATATCAATACCGAGCCGCTCACAGACGGACAGGTGGCGCAGATCCTGGACCGCACCCTCTCCGAGCCGACACCCGGCGATTCCGGCGAGGAGGACCTGCGAATCTCGATCGCCGGCGCGCAGGAGAAAACAGCGCTGGTGTGGCATCAGGATAGATGGTGCAAACCGCTCGGGGCGACGCCCACGACTCACATCTTCAAGCTCCCCCTCGGTCAGGTCGGCGGAATGCGCGCCGATTTCTCAACCTCCGTCGAGAACGAATGGCTGTGCGCCGAGATCGCGCGCGAATTCGGTCTTCCCGTCGCACGCTGCGACATAGCGAGGTTCGGCAGGCACAAGGTGTTGATCGTGGAGCGCTTCGATCGGCGGCTGATCGACCATTCCTGGTGGGCGCGCCTGCCACAGGAGGATTTCTGCCAGGTCCGCGGAATCCCGAACGAACGGAAGTACGAGGAGCACGGAGGGCCCGGGATGTCTACCATCCTCAGCGTGCTGCGCGGGAGCGAAAGCGCCGAAGGGGATCGCGAAACATTCCTGGCTGCACAATTGCTCTTCTGGATGCTGGCGGCCCCCGATGGTCATGCCAAGAACTTCAGCATCTTCATCGAGGCCCTGGGACGGTATCACCTGACGCCCTTGTACGACATCATGTCGGCGTGGCCCGTCATCGGCCCCGGGCCAAATAAATTCCAATGGCAGAGGGTCAAACTGGCCATGGCCGTACGCGCGACGAGCGCACATTACCGGATGGCTCACATCCAGCGTCGACACTGGAACACGGTGGCAAAAACGAACGCCATGGGCGAGGATTTCGAACCCACCATTCAACGCTTCATTGCCGCAGCCTCTCCCGCGGTCGAGGCAATTTCCACGCGGTTGCCCAAAGGCTTTCCGAATTCCGTCAGCGACTCCATATTCAACGGTTTACTGATTCAGGCAAAACGGCTCGGATAAATCAGGACTACTTGCTCCTCACAACGTACTGCCCTCGTCCCTTCAGCAGCACTACGGCGCGTTTGCCGCCTTCGGCGCGCACACTCTGCACCGGCTTGCCGTTGACGGTCACCTTCGCGCCGGGGGATGGCACCGGCACCGACACCCGGGCCGCCACGTCCGGCGGCAGCTCGATCTTCGTTACATAGCCCTCGTCACGGATGGAGACCTGCAGCAATCCGTGCGGCGTAGGCTCGGCCCCTTTCGCCCACTCGAGGCCCAACAGGTCGGGACGGATGTCGACCTGGGCAAACCCGCCGGCCACGGGCTGGATGCCCAGCACCTCCCCCATCAGCCACGGAGTGACTCCACTCGACCACCCGTGAGCGAGGCTCACGCGGAACCCGGACATGGCGTCGGCCTGAAGCGAGGCGTGATACAGGAATCCCCTGAACCAGGTGGGGTTGTAGCCTTCCCAGAAGCTCGTCGCCCCCTCCTGCGCCATGCCGCCCCAGTACTGGCGGATCCAGTCGAGCGCCGCCCGGCCGTGGCCCATCCTCGCCATCGCGCTCACCACGTAGAAGTTGTAATACGGGGTGATGATGTATGTGCTCGACTCCGGCTTGCCGACGTGGGAAAAGATGTCATTCCAGATCGCCGCATACTGATCCCTGTCTGCAACACCAGAGACCACCGCGTAGGCGTTGGGCTGCCAGCGATTCCCGAACGTTCCGCGGGCGTCCAGCAGGTATTTCTGCGCAGCCGCCTTCAGCGCGGCGGCCTCCTCGGCCATGCGGCCGGCATTGCGCTCATCGTGCAGCACATGCAACAGATACGCCCCATCCTTGAACGCCGCATAGTATTCGAACTGAGTCGCCAGCCGTGTCTGCGCCGTGTCGCCATACATGTCCGGCGCCCAATCGACGAACGGCCAGGCGGCAGTCAGGTCGGAAAACACATCCTGCCGATTCAGCTCCTTCTCCATGTGGCCGAGCAATTGCACGAGACGCGCATGCACGCTGCGCAGCTGCGTCATCGAGCCGGTGTGCAGGTAGTATTCCGTCTCGCCGGTCAGCCAGAACGCGGAATAGCCGGGAATGCCGTTCACGTGCCTGTCGACCGGAGCCGGCCCGAGCAGACGATTCAGCGTGTCCTCCATCAGGAAGCGGTCGCCGAACACGTCATCGATCGTCAGCCCGCTGACGTCGAGATCGCCCATCCACCGGTTGCGATCCCGCTTGGGCGCGTCCCAGATGCCGTCCTGCATGCATAGATGGGCCGTATAGGCGCCGATCGTCCACATCCTGTTCAACTCGGGATCGGACGAATCGAACGAGCCCTCGTACGCGACGGGGTATGCGATCCCGTCCAGACGGATGCTGCGAAAGCGGGTCGATCGCCCGCCCGTGAAGCGGATGATCGCGTAGCGGAAGGCGCTTTTCGGTCCGTACGCCTTGCCGTGAGGCGGCAGATACACGGAATCCACGCCCAGGTACGGCTGCATCAATGCTTCGGCTGCGGATTCGCCGTACTGCACCGTCACTTCCGCGGGAGAGCTCGAGTCGGATTGCAGCTCGATCCGGCCGGTCACCTCGCGGCCGAAATCCAGCGTGAGCCGCGGGGCGTCATCAGCGCGCACCTGCTTTCCAGGCAGGGTGACGGTGAAGTCGCCGCCGACCTTGCTTCCGGTCAGGGCCGACGCGTTCCTGACCGTGCCCGTGCCGGCATAGACGTCGCTGACCTCCATGGCATCCAATGCATAATGCGCCAAAAACGGCGAGATGCCGTCGTAGCCCGGCCACGCGTACATGCCGGCGTCGGCATTCGCCTGGAAAAGATCGATCGAGCTCTCGATGCCGCCCAGATCAGCGACCTTCCGCCACGCCGCAGCGTCGAATCCGGGCTCCTGCCATCCTGTCGGCACGCTCTTTGCGGTCGCCCGCCACTGCCCATCGCTCATCACGATGGGCGGAGCCTTTATCCCGCGCGTCGCCGGAACGATCATCGCCGCAAGCACCTGCCCCTGATCGAGATGGTTGCTGACCGCATCCTCGGCTTCGCTGCCGGCATCGGGTCCGCGCGCCGCCTCGATCGCCAACACGTTCCTGCCGGCGTGGAGCGCTCCGGTGACGTCGCATTCGTAAACGCGGATCCCCATCGGGAAATCCAGGTCCAGCTGGTAATGACCCACCTCCCTGCCGTTGAGATAGATCGTCGCGCTGCGCGGACCGGCCAGATACAGCGTGGCGTGCCCCGGCACCGCGCTCACCGCGAAGGCGCGCCGAAAGTAAAGGAGCGCGCCGTCGTTGGTCGACGCCGCACCGGGCCGTGTCCAGATGTACTGCTCGGGTAGCGGCTGATGCCGCACGGACTCGAGTTGGGAGCGCTGCAGGTTTCGCGCCGGATCGAGCTGGGCATCGGGAATGCTCGTCGGCCCATCGGGCGGCTGCGGCGCGCGCGCCGGGATGACGGGGACCTTGGCCAGCGCGGCATCGACTCTGGCGAGCACCGCATCCGTCAGCATGGCCGGAAAGTACGGCTGTGCCTTTCTCAGGGTGACGCTGCGGGCCCTTGTCAGGCCGAAGGAGGAGCTGAACCCCGGAATGTCCTCGTCGAGAATTGCACGCGTCCGGGGGTTGTCGAGAAGCGTGCCGATCGTCGTCGCCTCAGCGCTGTAGACCGGCGACCGTGCGGGAGTGGACGAGGATGCGGGTTGCGCGTGCAAGGCGCATCCTGCGACGAAGGCGGCGATGCCGAGAAAAGCTCCGGATGACCTGACTGGGAATTTCATGAAGCGACCGTCCCCGAGATCCGACTGAGCGGAAACGAGACCATGGTACCTGCGTTTGTGGATAAACTATACGTTTATATACAAGTATAGCGGACCAAGCCCCTCCGGCTCACAGGCTAGTACAATTTCCACCTCGGAGTTCCTCGGAGTCCTCCATGCCACTCAAGGACTGGATCCAAAAAGGGCGCGAGCTCGGCGCAAGTGACCTCCATCTGGAGACCGGGACGCCGGCCGTGTACCGGATCCGCGGCGAGCTGACACCGCTCGGGGAGCCGATCGCCGCAGCCCGTCTCGCCGAGCTGGGCCGGGAGCTGCTCGGCGCGGAGGCGTGGAATCGCTTCCTCGAGCGCGGCTCGGGCGATGTCTCCATGATGGCGGGTGGCCTGCGTTGCCGGGTGAGCCTCTTCTCCACGATCCGCGGGATCGCCATGGCAGTCCGGCTGCTCGCGCCCGCCGTGAGCGATCTGCGCTCCTGCAACCTGCACCCGGACCTGCACAAGCTCGTCGAGGCGACGAGCGGACTCGCGGTGATCTGCGGCCCGACGGGCAGCGGCAAGTCCACGACGCTCGCCGCGCTCATCGAGGAAATCAACCTCGCGCGCGCGCGCAACATCATCACGCTCGAAGCCCCGCTCGAGTACATCTTCACCAACCGCAAGTCGTTCGTCCGTCAGCGCGAGATACCGACGCACTCCCCCAACTTCGAGCAGGCCATCGTGGATGCGCTGCGGGAGAACCCGGACGTGCTCGTGGTCGGCGAGATGCGCACGCCGGAAGTCATTCGCCTGACGCTGAATGCCGCCGAGACCGGGCACCTGGTGCTCGCGACCCTGCACTCGGCGACCTGCGGCGAGGCGCTGAACCGGATCTGCATGTCCTTTCCGGCCGAGATTCAGGGGAGCATCCGCGCCCAGCTCGCGGATGTGCTGGTCGGCGTGGTCTGCCAGCGGCTCGAGTTTCTCGGCCCGCTGCAGCTGCGGGTGCCGAAGTGCGAGATCCTCTTCGGCAGCGCCGCCGCGAAAGGCACCATCCGCTCGGGACAGATGAGTCAGATCGCCAACGTCATCCTGTCCGGCGGCGAGGACAGCATGTGGACGCTCGATCGGTACCAGCGCTGGATGGAGCAGAAATCCGATTGGGTGCGGCCCGCGGCGCGGCCCGCCGCCGGCGCCGAGCCGGCGAAGTCCGTCAACGTGCCGAAACCGGCTGCGCGCGCAGCGGATTCCTCCTCCGACGTCACCATCGACGAGGAGCTCGACCTCAAAGAGCTCGCCGACCTCGCGCGGAAGGTCGAGGAGCGCACACGATGAATGCGGATGCATTTCTCATTCGGCCTCGCGGAACCCGGCGAAGTGACGGTCCGACACCTCGCCGGCAGGCGTGACGCGACGATCGCACCGTATCAGTCGCTCGTACTCCGCCGCGGAAATCAACACGGTCCGCGGCCGGCCATTCTTGGTGATGACCACCGGCCTGCGCAGCGCCTCATCCTGATAGAGCCCGATGTTCCGCTGGAAGTCGGCCGCTGTCACGGTAACGATCTCATCCGAGTGCATGATACGAGACTCCTGCAATTGGCTTACTCTACTTGAAATACGTACTGAGACCCGCGCCGCCGCGGTTTGCTACCATGATCGCCCCTGCATTCGATCCAACGGAGCCAACATGATCACGCGGCGCGCGCTGCTCACCACCGGCACGGCAGCGGTTGCCGCAGGCGGCCTCGCGCGCACGGCGGGGGCGCGCGTACGCGGGAACGCGCCGCACGCCGGCGGCCCGCCGCTGCCGAGCGCCGGGCAGCTCGCCTGGCAACGCGCGGAGTTGGCGATGTTCGTGCATTTCTCGATGAACACCTTCACCGATCAGGAGTGGGGCGACGGACGAGCCTCGCCGGCGCTGTTCAATCCGTCCGGCCTCGACGCCGAGCAATGGGCGCGCACCGCGCGCGCGACGGGCTTCCGCGCCATGATCCTGACCGCCAAGCACCACGACGGCTTTTGCCTGTGGCCGACCGCCACCACGCCGTATTCGGTGCGCTCGAGCCCGTATCGCGGCGGCCACGGGGACGTGGTGGCGGAGTTCACGGCGGCGTGCCGCGCCGAAGGTCTCGGCGCCGGACTGTACCTGTCGCCTTGGGATCGCCACGCGCCGAGCTACGGCTCCGGCGAGGCCTACAACGACTACTACATCGCACAGCTGACCGAGCTGTGCAAAAACTACGGCCCGCTCACCGAGATCTGGTTCGACGGCGCCAGGAGTCCCACCGCAACGCACCAGACTTACGACTGGCCGCGGATCTGGCGGACCGTGCGCCGGCTGCAGCCCGGCGCGATAATCTTCTCCGACGCGGGACCGGATGTGCGCTGGGTGGGCGAGGAGCACGGCGCCGCGCCGGTCACCTGCTGGGGATCGTTCGACCCGGAGCGCGTCAAGTACCCCGGCTACACCGCAGTGGATGCGGAACAGGTCCTCGGCATGGGCGACCCGCGCGGCAGCGTCTGGCGCCCCGCGGAGTCCGACGTCTCGATCCGCCCCGGCTGGTTCTGGCATGCCGCGCAGGACTCGCAGGTCAAAACCGGTGACGATCTGCTCGCGCTGTACCTGAGCTCGGTGGGACACAACAGCAAGCTGCTGCTCAACGTGCCGCCGACGCGAGCGGGCGTGCTCGACCGGACGGACGTGCGCTCGCTTCGCGATTTTGCGCACCTCCGCGAGAGCCTGCTGGCGGTCAACCGCCTGCAGGAGGCGAGCGTGCAGGCCAGCAGCGCCGCTCCGGGGCACGCGCCGGCGGCGGTGCTCGACAATGACCCCGACACCTACTGGGCCACCGCCTCGGACGAGAGCCGCGGCTGGCTCGCGTTCGAGTTGTCCCGGCCCGTCGAATTCGACACGCTGCGTCTCCAGGAGGCCATTGCGCTCGGCCAGCAGATCGCCGGCTATCGGCTCGAGTACCGCACCCCAGCGGGCGAGTGGCGCACGGTGACCTGGGGCACGACCATCGGCTGCCGGAAGCTCGATCGATTCCCGCCGGTCACCGCGCGGGAGCTGCGGCTCGCGATCGAATTCGCCTATGGACCGCCGCGTCTGGCGTCGGTCGGACTGTACCGCGGCACCGAGTCGTGACGATCCGCCGCCGGTTCCGGCGGGCCCCGGGGTGAGGTAGGGCCCGCCGGCTCCGGCAGGCGGCGCTGCGCGCGCTGGCGCGGCACCACCCTGCTCTTCACTAAGGCAACAGCTGGACGGTCGCACCGAACTCCCGGGAAGCGAGGTCGGAGAACTCGTCATTCCAGCTGAGTGCGTTGACACGGCCCGGACAGCCGACTCCGTCCGTCACACTCGTGAGGTCCGAGGGCCAGGAGGTCCCCAGGGCCGAGGTAATGGTGCGGCTGTAGCACGCGCCGAACGGCGCCGAGTACGTGTAGCTCTGCGACGAGTTTGTGGGCGCCGCCGGGGTGGGATAGGGATTGCGCGTCGCGGTCGCGAGCCGGTGGTTATCGAGCTGCGCGGTCATCATGTTCCAGCCGTCGCCGATGTCCACCTGCTGCTCGAACTCCTGGTTCGCGAAAGTATCCAGAGCGAAGGAGCCGTTGGGATACACCGGGACGTCGTAGTTGAACGTCAACGGGTAGTCGCGAAACTCGTGCAGCACCACGGCTGGCCCGCGGCCTGTCGTGATCGTGGTCGTCTTGTCGACCTTGGTGTCCTGCACCGCGTCCTGCGTGTTGGCTCCGGTGGAGGCCACCAGGGTGAACTGCTGCACATTCGAGAACGACATGCTCTCATGGATGCTCGTCGTCACCGTGCCATGCGAGGTATTGGCCGTTCCCGTAATCGTGAACTCGCGGCTGGAGGTCACCGACAGCGGCCCGCTGATCGAGCCGTCGGAGGTGGTCGTCACCTGGTCGTCGGTGTTCACCACCGGGGTGGCCTGCAGCGTGTCTTCGGTGACCTGACCTGTGACGCGGCTGCCGCCGTGGTCCAGGTACAGGAGCAGAGATGCCGCCGTCTGGAAGTACCCGGTGGAATTCGTCGCGTCCAGCCCGTTGACGTTGACGGCGATGGTATGCGGCTTGCCGTTGTCCAACAGGCCGACGAAGGGGGTCAGATCGACGCGGTAAGGCTGCAAGTCCAGGGTCTGAACGCCGGGAATCGGCTGCCACAGAATCGGATCGCCGCCCCCGGTGAAGATCCAGGGATAGGCGGGCGCGATCCCGGCCGGCTGGCCGTCGATCGTGACCTCCGCCTCCTTGTAGGGCGAGGCGTACGTGTCTTCGAATGCGCTGGCGACGTTCTGGTCCGCCACGTCGAAGAAGAAGAACTCCTCGCCCGACTGGTTCTGTGCGTAGACGTCGAGGAAGGCCCGCTCGATGTTGGTCGGCAACGTGAGCGTCGCGGCGAGCTGCTGGCTCGGGGTCGAGAGCTCATCGAGGCTGTTCGCCTCCAGGTTCAGCACCTGATCCGGGCGGGGGATGAGACCTGCCTGCCCGCCGTTCCGGGGCCCATTCCGGTTGCCCTGCGGGTTACCCGGCGCCGGATAAAAAAGGAGCTGCGCAGAGGCATGGTAGATGCCGGTCAGGGGGCCGACGCCGAGGGCGCCGTTGGGGTCGTACCAGTTGCTGAGGTTGATGTACCCGCTCTGGGCCTGCGTGAGGAGTGAGCTGTAATCGGTGATGTCGCGGTTGATGTGCCACGAAGCAGTCTGCAGCTGGTTCGGCTCCTCGGTCGTGCCCAGGAAGATCACCGCGCCGCCGAGCCACACGATCGCCGTACGATCGTACGCCACACCGGCATTGACGCTGAAGTCGGCGCTGTACACCACCTTCTCCCATGGACCCGGGCAGGCGGCGGGCGGCGTATAAGTGAAGGGATGATTGCTGCCGTCCCACAGGGGCAGCGTGCTCGTGGGTGTGACGGTCGGGAAGGACTCGTTGGTGTAGAGCGTCACCACGCAGGACTTGGTCGGCGGGAGCGGCACGACGGGATCGGCCACGGCCACATTCGGCGAGCCGATGGTGAGCTGCTGCGCCCGGACGGCGGGGGCCGCCGCCAGCGCAAACAGCGAGGCGGCCGCGACAAGCGCGGTTGCGGAGAACGGCGAAGACTTCATGGAGGACTCCTTCATCTGGGGTCGTTGTGTCATTCCGGTCAGTCGATCTTGTAATCGATCTCCAGTGACCACTCCCGGCCGACGTAGTCCTGGCCGGCGTTGGTCTGGATGAACTCGAAGCCACCCGCGTAATACGGGATATTGCCGACACGATTGAATACGTTGCTCACGTAAGCGCCGACTTTCAGCGCCTGGGTGATGTTGTATGACGTAGAGACGTTCATCGTGACCCAGGGCGTGCTGTGGCCCAGGAAGAGCGAGGTGCCGGCGGCGCACGGCGGGGGACCGTACGTGCCCTCCGAGTTCGCGCACGAATAGTAGCCGGGCTGCTGCACGCCACCGATGCGCTGGCCCCAGAGCGTCGCGGCCCAGGGCCCGCGGCTCCAGGTGAGGTTGGCGTTCATCTTGCTCTTGGGGTTCTCGTACGCGAGGTTCGTCAGCGGGTCCGTGGCCACGGTCTGCTGCTGGAAGCTCACGTTCAGGGTGTAGTTCAGGTGAAAGTCGAACCTGCCTATGTTGTCCCACATCCAGCGGTAATCCGCCTGCGCGTTGACGGCGCTGATCTTGGTCATGGCCTCGTTGATCGCGCCCGCGTCGATCGACGTAATCTGCCCGGTGCTGTTGCGGTGGACCGCCGCGATCACCTCATCGCAATACGCCGAGCCCGGCGCGTGCGCGGTGTACGGCGCGCCGTCGAGCTGCAGCCCCGTCAGACACCCGGCCTCGTCGGTGAGGATCTGGCTGTATGTCAGCACCTCGATCTCGTTGGCGAGGACGATATGAACGTAGTCTATGGACCCGGAGAAGCCCTGCTCGGTTTGCGGATCCCAGGCGACGCCGTAAGTGAAGCTCCTGCCCGTTTCCGGTTGCAGCGCCGGATTGGCCCCGCTGTAGACGTTGAAGTAAGTGTTGTGCTGCGTGGCCGGACAGTTGAAGTCCTTGGCGACGATGCACTCGTAAGGGTCATCGTATATGCCCACCGCCTGCACCGACGTCTGCGGATAGATGTCGACCATGTCCGGAGCATGGAAGCTGGTGCCCAGACTGCCGCGCACCAGCAGGTTGCGCATCGGCCGCCACTCCAGTCCGGTCTCAAAGGTATTGGCCGTGAGGGAAGGGCCTTCCTCGTTGTACCGGTCGGATCGGCCGGCCAGCGTGGCGGTGATCGACTTGAGCAGCGGCACGCGGAATTCCAGTCCGACCGCTCCATGGGTGCGCCGCCCGCCGCCGGTGTTGTATTCCTGGAATGGATTCTGGAATGACGTGGTCAGCCCCTGGGCGTCCGGGTACTCCATGAACCCCTGCTCCGCCACGCTGCCCACCGCCGCGAAACCCACCGGTCCCGCCCAGTCGTTGAACAGCGTGCCGGTGATGGTCCCCTGCCCCTGATCGATCCACGAGGTGTCGCGATTCTCGCCGTACTCCGCAAAGCTGTCGTACTCGGACGGCGTGATCGGACCCCAGAACCGCGCGGCGTTGAGCGCGTAGGTGTTGTACGTGACACCGTTGACCGTGGTCGGCCCGAGATTGGGGCCGAAGAAGAAGTTGAACATCGCCGTCTCGTCGAGAGCGGTGTAGTTCTCATCCACCCAGTAGAGCGCGCGGCCCCACGTGAGATCCCAGTCGAAGCGGTCGAATATCTTGCCCTTCAGGCCGATCTTGAAGTCCGTGTCGAGCTCGGTATCGTAGGTGTTGCCGCTCGTGCCCATCTCGGCGGCCGTCAGCTGACGGAGATAGCCGGTGATCACCTGCCCTGTCGTCTGGTCGTAGAAGGGACCCGTCGGGTCCGGGTAGGCGTTGCCGCTGGAGGCGGGCAGGCCGGGAACGGCGCCGCCGTACGAGCCGCTCTGGTAGAGGAAGGGGAGCTCCGTGTTCGAGATGCCCACCGTGTGCCACATGCCCAGGGCCACGTAGGCCTGCATGCCGTGGGGGAGATCGAGCTCCCCGCGGACGTAGCCATTGAGATCCTTGCGTCCGGGCGTCAGCACCCAGTGCTCAAAGAGGGCGTTCTGCGCGCAGTAGTAGCCCGACGGGCTGTTTTGTAGCCGGAATTCGTTGCCGAACGCCGTACAGGATCCTGCAGGAGGCGTGATGTAGTCGCCATCGAGATTGGTGAGCTCCGCACCCGGATAGCTCTGGTAGCCGTACGTTCGGTCCGTGGAATTCCAGGTGCCGTAGCCGGCATCCGAGTCGGCATCCGTATAGGGACGCTGGTAACCCCACAGCGCGCTGCGCTGCATCGCCTGGAAGTTGTAGACCACGCTCCAGGTGTCGCCGCCCTTGCCGCCGGTCCACTCGAAATCCGAGTAGTCGCGGCCGCCGCGCGACGCGGCGCCGCCGCGGGCAACGACGTCGTCACCGTTGTAGTGGTGCTTGAGGATGACGTTGACGACGCCCGCGACCGCATCCGAGCCGTAAATCGCCGATCCGCCGCTGTCCAGGATCTCGACCCGATCGATCATCCCGGTCGGAATGTTGTTGTAGTTCTGGAAGTTGTCCTGAGCACCGTAGCAGCACTGCTGAGGCTGGGGGTAGTCCGGGACGCGCATGCCGTCGATCAGCAGGAGCGAGTGGTTGGGACCCAGGCCGTACATGTTGAACTGGCGCGCATTGACGTTGGTGCTGCCCCAGCTCGGCGGCGTCTGCACGGGGAACGACTGAGTGGTGTCGTCCATCACCTCGTAGAGGGTGGTGAAGCCTTCAGCCTTGATCTCCTGCCCGGTGATGATGGTGACCGGAGAGGGCCCTTGGAGGTTCTTGCGCGCGATGCGGGAGCCGGTGACCGTCACGGTCTCGAGCTGCGGGGGCGACTGCGGCTGCGGGGGATTTTGCACCGTCTGGGCCTGCGCGACCCTGATGGCCTTGGCCTTCTTGCTGACGGCCTTGCTCTGCGCGGCGGCCGGGCTGGCCGCAGTGGCCGCGAAAACGGGCACGGACAAGCTGAGCGCGAGACCTGCGGCCAGAGCGCCCTTGAGCCACACGGACTTGATCATCGGCAATTCCCCCTGTTTTTAGATCGATCTAAATGATCTCACGAGTTCGCAAGCGACTTGGAGCTTCCAGATAGATCGATCTAAACCTTAACGCGTCGCACCGGCGCCGTCAACGTGTTGCGCCAGCACCACGCGAATCGGTCGGGCACAGCGCAGGCGGAAGATCCGCGGACGACGTGCCCCAGCCGTGCTCGGGCGGCGTGCCCGTCAGGCGGTATTCGAGCCGGCCGCCGGCATTCAGCTGCTCGAAGTCCAGCCAGACGCGCGGGTCGGGCCGGCCGCCGAGCCGCACCCCGTCGATGTACTGGAGCCGGGCGGCGTTCGCGCGCGGTGCGTCGATCTCGAGCACCCGGCCGCTCTCCAGGGTGATCGCGGCCTGGCGGAATCTCGGCGCGTTCAGCACGAAGCGGCCGCTGCCGGGCTCCATCGGGTAGAAGCCGAGGGCGGCGAAGACGTACCAGGCGGACATGGTGCCGAGGTCGTCGTTGCCGGTAATGCCGCCGGGCGCGTTGGTATATAGCGCCTCGGCGGCGCGCACGACGGCCGAGGTCTTCCATGGTGCGCCCATGAGCGCGTACATCCACGGCACCTGAATGTCCGGCTCGTTCTCCGGGTTGTAACGGTACTGATCGTAATAGCTGTAGGTGCCGCTCACCCAGCTGCGGCTTGCCGCGTGCAGCGGGTCCTTGAGCAGCTCGTCGTAGGCGAAAAACGTGTCGAGCCTGCGCAGCGCGCTGTCGCGGCCGCCGAGCGCGGCGACGAGGCCCGGCACGTCCTGCTGCACGAGCCATTGATACTGCCACGCCGTGCCCTCGTGGAAGCCGTATTGGGAGCGCGGGCTGTAACCGCCTCCCGGATCCTGGAACCAGCCGCCGTCGGCGAGCCGCGGCCTCGGGAAGCCGCGGAAGCCGGTCGGAGCGTCGACCACGGCCGGGTCCCACACTTTGCGCCAGTTGCCGCCGCGGGCGCGCAACACCTGCGCGTCCGCCCGCTCGCCGACCGCCTGCGCCAGCTGCGCCAGAGCGCAGTCCGCCGTGGCGTACTCCAGGGTCGCCGAGGCCGCATGCTGCGGATCGGAGTCCATGCCCTTCGGCGAGAACGCGGGGTCGTACTGTACGAAGCCGTGTGCGAGGTAGTTGGGATTGCCCGCGCGGCCCTGGCTGCGCGAGGCGAAGGGCGGCACGCCGAAGGCGTTCTGGCGCAGCGCCGCGTAGGCCTCCCGCTCCTCACCCTTCAGGTCGCCGAAGCGCCAAAGGTCCGTGAGCCACGGCGTCACCGGATCCCCGGTCATGACGTTGGTGTCGAAGTCGGCGTAGCCCCACCGCGGCAGCCAGCCGTTCTGCGCCTGAATCGCGAGCATCGTGCGCGCGATATCGCGCGCCCGCGACGGCCGCAGCAGCGCGAGCAACTGGTTCTGCGACCGGTAGGTGTCCCACAGCGAGAAGTAGTCGTAATAGGTCCAGCCATCGGCACGGTGGACCTCGGTGTCGTAGCCGCGGTAGCGGCCGTCGGCGTCGCTCGCCGTGAGCGGCTGCAGCAGTGCGTGGTACAGCGCAGTGTAAAAAACCGTCGCGTCGTCGGCGTTCGCCGCCTCGATACGCACCGTGCCGAGCTCTCGCCGCCACGCGCCCTGCGCCAGCGCCCGCATGGCGTCGAAGGAAAGCAGGTGGCCGTCGCGCTCGCCCTCGGCGCGCAGGTTGAGCCGCGCGCCTGCGGCATCGACGAGCGATAGCGCGCTGATCGCGGTGACCGCGCGGTCCTTGCCGAGATCGAAGGTGAGCCAGGCTCCATTGGGTTGGCCATCGTCCTGGCCGCTTCTGCGGTTGCCGGGGTGTGCTCCATCCGCATCGAGGGTGCCAAAGGCGCGGAACGGCCGATCAAACTTCATCCGGAACCAGGTGGTGTAGGCCTGGCCACCGCAGAAGCTGTGGGTCGTGATTCGGCCCTCAATGACGCGATCGCCGACAATCTTGAGGACGCTGCCGACAACGGTATGGTCCTTGTCCGCTTGGCCTGTGTTGACCAGCAACGTCCCTTCACGAGAGCCCGCGGCAAACCGGTAGCGCTCGGCGGCGGCGCGCGTCAACGCCGTCGCTTCTGCGTCGATGCCACCATAGGACGTAAGGTGCACGCGGTAGTAACCCGCCTGGCCGACTTCGCCCGCGTGAGTGTAATGGGCGGCATACTTGCGGTAATCGAAGGACCCGGGTGCGGCGAATGCGCCGCCGGAACCGATGCGCCCGGTCACCGGCAGCACCGCCAGCTGGCCGCCCTGTCCCGAGCAGCCGGCGCCCGAGAGGAACGAGTGCCCGAAGCCCCGGATGGTCGGGTCGTCGTACTGCCAGCCCGAATAGTAGGCGCCTACCGGACTCACCTGGATCATGCCGAAGGGAGCGTCGGCGCCCGGGAAGGTGTTGCCGCCATCCCCGGTGCCGATGAAAGTGTTGACCGTGCGCGCCAGATCGCGCGCGGGCTCGCCCTGGCCGGCAAGCGCCGCGGCGGACACAGCGGCACACGCGGTCATGACCATCGCAGCCCGCCGCCGGACGTAGCCCGGCCGGCGGCACACAGGGTCGGCGCCCATGAATCCCCTCAGCTTTGCAGTGATTTATTTGTATCGTTCTAATATCAACCGTATCCAATTGCAAGATGCTCACGCCGTCACCCATGACCGCGATGACAAGCGGACCAAAATGGGGCAGAATTTTGGATCGTTCTAAGCCACGCCGATATGATCCAGAGAATTGCCAGCCGCCGCCGAGTCACCCTGAACGACGTCGCCCGCGCGGCGCGCGTTTCCAGAGCGACGGTGTCGCTGGTGCTGCGCGAGAGCCCGCTCGTGCATCCCGAGACGCGTGCCACCGTGCTCGAGCACATGCGTCGCATGGGATACGTCTACAACCGCGTCGCCGCCAATCTCCGGCGCCAGCACTCCTCCAACGTCGCGCTGGTCATCAACGACCTGGCGAACCCGTTCTTCGCCGAATTCGCCGCCGGGGTGGACGAGGCGTTGGGCGCCGCCGGTTATGTCACCCTGCTCGGCAGCACCAGCGAGTCGGCCGAGCGCCAGCAGGCGGTGCTCACTTCACTCATGGAGCACGACCCGGCGGCAATCATTCTCTCACCGGCCGAGGGCAGCGATGCCCTCGTGGTGCAGCGCACCGTCGGCGCGCACACGCCGCTGCTGGTTTTCAACCGCGAGCTGAGCTCGCGCGACCCCGTGACGCCGACCTGGGACTTTCTCGGTCTCGACAACCGTCGCGGTGCCTTTCTCGCCACCGAGCACCTGCTGTCGCTCGGTCATCGGCGCATCGCGTTCTTCGGCGGCCATGGCGAGTCGAGCTCCTGCCGGGAGCGGCGCGTCGGCCATCGCGAGGCGCTCGCCGCCGCCGGCATCACGCCGGAGCCGCACTGGATCATCGAGAGTGCGCCGACACGCCTGCAGGCGTGTGCACAGACCGACGCGCTGTTCGTGCGCGACCCGGCGCCAACGGCCGCCGTGGCCTACAACGATGCGGTGGCACTGGGGCTGCTGCTCGGGCTCGTGCAGCGTGGGCTGCGCCCCGGGCACGATTTCTCGGTCACGGGGTTCGACGACATTCCGGAAGCCTCGGCGAGCATGCCGCCACTGACTACGCTGGCTTCCGACCCGCGCGGCCGCGGCCGCCAGGCCGCGGCGCTCGCGCTCGCCGGGGCGCAGCATCCGCCGGCGCGGACGGTGCGCACGATTGCGCCGGTGACCCTGGTCGTGCGGCAGAGCACCGGCCGGCACCGGCCTCTGCGGCATACGACACGGAACGGAGGGAGATGACCGGTCGCGTCCGTCATCCGACACGCGTGCCCGCGAAAGCCCCGATATGAAAAAAATATGCTGCTTCGGCGAGGCTCTGATCGACTTCCTGGAGGAGCCGGGGACGGCGGGAGCGCCGCCGGCGTTCCTGCAGTTCGCAGGGGGCGCGCCGGCCAACGTCGCCGTGGCTGCGGCGCGCCTCGGCGCGCGCAGTGAATTCATCGGCATGCTCGGCAGCGACGTGTTCGGCGATTTTCTGCTCGACAGCCTGTGCGCAGCCGGCGTCGGCACGCAGTACGTGACGCGCACCGGGGAGGCGCGCACGGCACTCGCCTTCGTCAGCCTCGGCGCGGCCGGCGAGCGACGCTTCAGTTTCTACCGGCCGCCGGCGGCAGACCTCCTGTTCCGCGAGGCCTACTTCCGCGACCAGGCTTTCACCGAGGCGGCGGTGTTCCACGTCTGTTCCAACAGCCTGACGGAGGCGCAGAGCGCCGCCTCCACTCTGGAAGGCATGCGCCGCGCCCGCGCAGCCCAGGCGTTGGTCAGCGTGGACCTGAACCTGAGGTCCGGATTGTGGCCGACGGGCTCCGACCCGACACCGAGCCTGTGGCGGATGCTGGAGGGGGCCGATCTGGTCAAGCTGGCGCACAACGAGCTCGAATTTCTCGCCCACCCGCTCGGTGGCGAGGCGGCGGTGGTCGGCCGGCTGTTGGGTGCGTGCGCCCGGCTCGTCGTGATCACTCACGGCGGCGCGCCGCTGCGGTGGCACACGCGCGCGGCGCGCGGTGAGCTGCCGAGCTTCAAAGTTCGCCCGACCGATACCACGGCCGCCGGCGATGCGTTCGTCGGCGGACTGTTGAGCGAGCTTGCGAGGCGTGGCGTGGGCACTGCCGGCCTCGATGCGTTCCTCGCCGAATCGTCCGCGCTCGAGAGCGCGCTGCGCTTCGGCGCGGCGACCGGGGCGCTCGCGGTGACGCGCAAGGGCGCCTTCGAGGCCATGCCTTCGCGCGCCGAGGTCGAGCAGCTTCTGACGGAGCAGCAGCATGGCCGCGCTGCCTGAGAGCCGGGTGTGACGAGCCCGGCAGCGAGAGCGGATTTCCGCTCGCCGGCGTTCCTGCGCGCGCACATCGCGCACACCATGGCCTTCTACCATCCGCGCTGCATCGACCCGGCCGGTGGCTTCTTTCATTATTTCAAGGACGACGGCACGATCTACGACCGCCGCCACCGGCACCTGGTGAGCAGCGCCCGCTTCATCTTCGATTACGCGATGGCGTATCGGGAGTTCGGCGATCCGGCCTATCTCGACGCTGTGCATCACGGCCTGCGCTACCTGCGCGGAGTTCACCGCGACGCCGCAAGCGGCGGTTATGCCTGGACACTACATGACGGAGCGGTCGAGGACACGACCCGCCACTGCTATGGCCTTGCGTTCGTGCTCCTCGCCTACGCGCACGCGCTGCACGCCGGTATCGCCGAGGCGCGCGCCTGGCTCGATGAGCTCTGGGCGTTGCTGGAGCGCTACTTCTTCGACGGCGCCGCTGGGCTGTATCGCGATGAGGCCGACGTTCACTGGAAATTCAGCCGCTATCGCGGCCAGAACGCCAACATGCACATGTGCGAGGCGTTGCTCGCCGCCTTCGCCGCGAGCAGCGAGCCGCGCTACCTCGAACGTGCGCTGCTGCTCGCCGACCACATGACGCGCCGCCAGGCACGGCTCGCGGATGGGCTGGTGTGGGAGCATTACGACGCGGACTGGCGCGTCGACTGGCGCTATAACCTCGATAACCCACGCCACCTGTTCCGGCCTTGGGGCTTCCAGCCGGGACATCAGACGGAATGGGCGAAGCTGCTGCTCATTCTCGGGCGATACGTGGACGCGGACTGGCTGCTGCCCACGGCGTGCGGGCTCTTCGACCGCGCGCTCGGATATTCCTGGGACAGTGTCCACGGTGGCATGCACTACGGCTTCGCGCCGCAGCGGTTGCGGGCGGCGGGGATGGAAGGTGCTGCGATCGGTGATGGCGCAATGTTCGTCTGCGACGCCGACAAGTACTTCTGGGTACAGGCGGAATCGCTGGCCGCCGCGGCGCTGCTGGCGGCTCGAACCGGCGAGCGCCGCTACTGGGAGTGGTACGACCGCCTGTGGAGTTACGCCTGGGAGCACTTCGTCGACCATCGCTACGGCGGCTGGTTCCGCATCCTCGATGTCGCCAACGTCAAGTACAACGACGAGAAGAGTCCGGCGGGCAAGACCGACTACCACACGATGGGCGCCTGCTACGAGGTGCTCGGCGTCGTGCGCACGACGGCGACACGTTGACATGGGAGACGAGTGAATGATCGATCTGGAGGTTTCGAAGGGGGCCCGCGCGGCGCTGCGCGTGACGGCGGCCGCCGCGCTGACGTTGCTCTCGGCCTGTCAGGTGAGTCCGCAGCGCGAGCAGCCGCTGCTGCCGGCGACCATCCCGGCGGTGCAGCAGTGGCACCCGCAAGCACAGGGTGAGTTTCAGCTCGGCGACCACACGCGCATCGTCCGCTCCCCGCAGGCGGCCGGCGTGCTCGCGACGACGAGCCGGCTCCTCGCCGCCAGCCTCGGCGCGCTCTTCAACCGCGACTTCCCCCAGGTCATCGGCAGCGAGGCCGAAGCCCAGCCCGGTGACATCTATCTCACCCTCCAGCCGGGTGCAGGTGCCGGCGCAGCCGCAGGCGCGCCTCTGCCGTCCGCGGCGTCCGGCCCTGAGGCGTATTCGCTCAGCATCGGCGAGCACCTCTGCATTACTGCGGGAACTGACGCTGGGGTGTTCTACGGCACCCAGACGGTGCTGCAGCTGCTGCGCGAGAGCCAACAGTTGCCGTACGGCGTCGCACGAGACTGGCCGCTGAAGCCGGAGCGCGGACTGGGTGTCGACTACGGCCGCAAGTTCTTCACGCCCTCGTGGCTGCGCGAAGAGATCGCGGAGATGGCTTACCTCAAGCTGAACACCCTGCACCTGCACCTCTCCGACAACAACGGCTTCCGCCTCGAAAGCACCTCGCACCCCGAGATCGTCTCGCGCGAGCATCTGACCAAGCAGCAGGTCCGGGACATCATCGCCTTCGCCGCGGCGCGCCACGTCATGGTGATTCCGGAGATCGACATGCCGGGGCACATGGCGGCGATTCTCGCCGCGCACCCGCAGCTGCAGCTCTATGACTCCGCCCACACGGCGCCGACGCCGGACAGCCCGAACTATGGTCTGATCGATCTCTCCAATCCGCAGTCCTACGAGCTGATGCGCGACCTGCTGCAGGAGTACCTGCCGCTCTTCCCCGGACCCTACTGGCACCTCGGCGCCGACGAGTACCTCACGGACTATGCGAAAGACCCGCAGCTCCTCGCTTACGCTCGCACTCATTACGGCCCTGGGGCCAATGCCAAGGACACCTTCCTCGGCTTCATCAACTGGGCGGACACGCAGGTGCGCGCCGCCGGCAAGACCCTGCGCATCTGGAACGACGGCCTCGGCGGGGGCGCGGCAGTCACCGTCAATCCGGACATCGTGGTCGATTACTGGATGACTTATGGGCCCACGCCGCAGCAGATCGTCGATGCGGGCCATCTCATCGCCAACGAGAGCTGGGACCCGACGTACTATGTGACCGGCTACGGCACGGGCAACGGCCGGACTCCGGACCTGCCCTGGGTTTACGGGGTCTGGCAACCCGATATCTTCCAGAAGGGTCTGACGATCCGGGCCAGCAACCACGCGCGCAACCTGGGAAGCATGCTGAACGTATGGTGCGACAACGTGGGGTATGAGACGCAGACCTACATCGCGGGGCGCATCGCGCAGCCGCTGCGTGTGCTGGCGCAGCGTCTGTGGGGATCGCCCAATCCGGAGCCCACCTATGCGCAGTTCGAAGACCTGAGCGCGCGGTTGGGATCGCACCCCGACACCTCGCCGCGCTGAGGAGGCCCACGCGTGACACGGCTGCTGCTCGAGATTGCTGCCGACGGGATCGGCTCCGCGTTCGCCGCGCAGCGCGGCGGCGCGGATCGGGTCGAGTTGTGCGCCGACCTCGCCGGCGGGGGCGTCACGCCCTCACGCGGGACCATTGCCGCAGCGCGCGCCGGGCTCACCCTGCCCTTGCACGTGCTGATCCGGCCGCGCGCCGGAGACTTCTGTTATTCGCAGGCCGAGATCCGGGTCATGCAATACGACATCGAGGAGTGCGCCCGCCTCGGCTGCCATGGGGTCGTGATCGGCGCGCTCGATACGGCGGGGGACGTCGACCTGGCAGTGTGTCGCAGCCTCATCGCGGCAGCGGGACCGATGTCGATCACCTTCCATCGGGCCTTCGATGTGGTGCGCGATCGGCAGCCCGCGCTCGAAGCGCTCATCGGGCTCGGGTGCGAGCGTGTTCTGACCTCCGGCGCGCATTCCAGCGCGCCGGAAGGTGCCGCGGCCATCGCCGCGGTGTTACGTCAGGCGGCCGGACGGATCGGCGTCATCGCCGCAGCCGGGGTCCGCCCGGAGAACGTGAGGCAGCTCGTAGCGGCGACCGGGGTGTGCGAGATCCACGCCTCGGCGTCGGCACGGCGAACATCCCCGGCGAGCCCGCGAGCTGCTGCGTTGCGTGGGCTCGATGCCGACTGGCGGCAGACCGACCCGGAAGCGGTGCGGCGACTCGTGGACGAGCTGCGCGCAGCGGAGGCCCTCGTCAGCGGGCCGACGCGGCAGTGAAGACTGCCAGTTGAGCGTCGAAAGCCCGCTTGTAGGCGGGCCGCGCTTCGCCTCGGGCCACGTAGGCGGCAAGCTTCGGATGCTCGCTCAGGATGCCCGCTGCTTTCGCTCTGAGCAGCACGGATACCATCAGCAGGTCACCGGCGCTGAACGCGCCGTCGAGCCAGTCGGCATGCCCCAGGCAACCGGAAAGCTCGCCCAGCCGCTTGTGCAGGCGCGCCTGCACGAGAGGCAGTCGCTGCTCGTACCACGGCTGGTCGCCCTCCATGATCCTGGCGATCTGAAGATCCACGATCGGGGGCTCCACCGTGTTGAGGGCGGCAAACATCCAGGTGATCGCGCGCGCCCGGGCATTCGCCCCAGCCGGCAACAGGCCCCCGTGGCGCTGCGCGATGTGGAGCACGATCGAACCCGACTCGAACAAGGCGAGATCGTCTTCTTCATAGGTCGGAATCTGCCCGAAGGGATGCAGCGCGAGATGCGCGGGCTCCCTCATCGCTGCGAACGAAAGCAGACGGACGTTGTAAGGCTGGCCCACCTCCTCGAGCGCCCAGCGAACGCGCATGTCGCGCGCCAGTCCTCTGCCACGATCGGGCGACTGCTCAAAGGCCGTAATGGTGGGACTCATGGGAACGCTCCGGGTAAATGATGGCTCATCATATAGACGAACGGCCGGACCGGATTTCGACGAATGGCAAGACGCCTTCCCCCCTCACCTCTCCTCTGGCCCTCGCTCGGGCAGTCCTGCGATGGCTCGCGCCGGATCGGGTTGCCCTCAGTAGACATCCCGGACATAACGCTTCTCCACTCTGAGGCGCTCGACGAAATCGTCCGCACCCGATGCGCTCAGGCCTCCGTGATGCTCGGCCACTTGCCGCAGCGCGCCATCGACGTCGCGCGCCATGCGCGTGGCATCGCCGCAGACGTAGAAATGGGCGCCCTCCTGCAGCCAGGCCCACAACTCGCGCCCGCGCTCGCGCATCCGATGCTGCACATACACCTTGTCCGCCTGATCCCGCGAGAAGGCGACGCTCAGCCGGGTGAGGAGCCCGTCGTGCTGCATCTTCTGCAGCTCCTGGCGGTAGTAGAAATCCGTCACCTCGTGCTGCTCGCCGAAGAACAGCCAGTTCCTGCCGCGCGCGCCGCTCTCGCGCCGCTCCTGCAGGAAGGCCCTGAAGGGCGCGATGCCGGTCCCCGGACCCACCATGATCATGGGCGTATCCGGGTCCCGCGGCGGCCGGAAGTGCGGCGACTTCTGCACGAAGATCGGCACCGCGGCGTCCCTCGAGCGATCGGCGAGAAACGTGGAGCACGCGCCACCGCGCGACTGGCCGTCGCACGTGTAGCGCGCGATGGATACCGTCAGATGGATGTGGCCTGGGTGCGCCTTGGGGCTCGATGAGATCGAGTAGAGCCTCGGCTGCAGACGCTTGAGCACGCGCAGGAAATCCCCGGCGTCGCTGCCCGGGATCGGGTATGCCTGCAGCAGATCGATGAGCTGGCGTCCGCGCAGCCACTGGCTCAGATCCTCCTCGCGCCCCGCGGCGAGCAGCTCCTGCAATAGGCCCGCCCGAGCGCGATCGCACACGAATCGCAGCATGTCGGGCGAGATGGTCGTGATCTCGCAGTGCCTCATGAGCGCCTCGGCGAGCGGCAGCTCGCCATGCTCGTCGAGCATCACCGGGTACGAGGCGTCGAGGTCCAGCGCGGCGAGAAGCTCATCAACCAGGCGCGGGCACTGGGTCGGCCAGATCCCCAGCGCATCGCCGGCCTCGTAGGTCAAGGCGGTATCCGTGATCTCGAGAACGAGCTGCCGTGTCTCCTTGCCCGCGCCCTCGAGGTTCAGGATGCGGTTGACGACGGCGCGCGAGAGCAGCGGCTCGCGGCGGCTGTAACGGTGCTCGCCGGCCGAAACCTTGCGCTCGGACGTCCACGCCGCAGCCACTCCGTCCAACCACGCCTTCGCACTCGCTTCGAATTCCGGCTCGCAATCCACCCGGGCTGCGAGCCGGCGCGCGCCGAGCGCTTCCAGCCGGGCGTCGAGCCTGCGCCCGAAGCCGCAGAACTGGCCGTAGCTGGAGTCTCCGAAAGCCAGGACCGCAAATTCCGTATCAGGCAGCCGTGGGGCCGAATCGGCCTCGAGCGCCTTCCAGAAGGCGCGCGCGTTGTCGGGTGGATCGCCGTCTCCGAAAGTGCTCGTGAGGAGCAACACCCGGCCCGTGCCGGTGAGGCCCTCGGGGCTCACCGTGTCCATGCTCGCGAGCCTCGCCGTGTGGCCGTCGCGCTCGAAGCGCTCGCTGCAGTGCTTCGCGAAGGACTCCGCGTTACCTGTCTGTGAAGCCCAGAGAATCGTGATGGGGGCCGCGCGCGCGGCTGCCGGCGCGAGCGCCGGGGGCTGCGGCATTGCATCCGGCAACGCGAGCGGCAGACGGGTGCGCGCGAACAGGCCGGCCAGAATGCCGTCGAGCATGAGCCGTCTGTGCCGGTCGAACGGGGCTGTCGGGGGCAACACCGGTATGCCACCGGAGCGGCGTGCAACATCGGTGCGCAACGCCGTGAGATAGCCTCCCATGTAAAACTGCTCATCGGCCGTGAGATCCAAGGGCGGAATGCGCTCGAGGCCGAGTAGCTTCGCCAGAACATCGATCTGTGTCATTTCGTGAGGCTCGGTGTCATAGCTGCAAGCACCGGCGTCGATGCTCGCGTGGACGTTCGTTTCATCTGCATCGGCCGTATCGCCCGGCGGTTTGGAAGCGGCATCGGGCGCTGCGACCCGCGTCAGCGCCACGGCACTGAACTTGAACTCCGGCTGCTGCGAGATCGGATCGGTCGCGTCGCTGGTCACGGCATTGATGGCCAGGTCGTCACCGAACACGTCGTTCCAGTGGAACGGCGCGAAGCAGTTGCCCGGCCGTACCCGCTCGGTCACGACCGCCGGCAGCACCGCGCGCCCGCGCCGCGATCGGACCTCCACGGCGTCCCCGGCAGCGATGCGGAGCGTCGTAGCATCCTCCGGATGAATCTCGACGAAGGGACCCGGATTGAGCTTGTTGAGCGCCGCGACCTTGCCGGTCTTGGTTAGGGTGTGCCACTGGTGCTGCAGCCGGCCGGTGTTGAGCACCCACGGGAAGTCTCCGTCGGGCATCTCGGCAGGCGGCAGATGTGGCCGCGGCAGGAACTGCGCCTTGCCGCTTGGCGTGGCAAACAGGAGCCGCTGACTCGCCCCGTCGTTGAGATACCGGATAGGGTTGCGGGGCGCCCCTCCCGGCGCGCAGGGCCATTGCAAGGGTGTCTCCCGCAGCCGCTCGTAACTCGCGCCGCGGAGGTCGTAGCCGGTCGTGGGATTCCAGAACTGCTTGATCTCCTCGAACACCTCGGCTGCGGATGCATACGTGAAATGCTCGGCGTGTCCCATCTCGCAGGCGATGCGCGCGATGATCTGCCAGTCGGGCAGCGCCTCGCCGGGCGGCGGGACCGCGGGCTGCATCAGCGTCAGATTGCGCTCGGAGTTGATCATCACCCCTTCCGCCTCCGCCCACAGCGCGCCGGGCAGCAGGATGTCGGCATATCGATTGGTCTCGGTATCGAGGAAGGCATCCTGCGTGATGACGAGCTCGGCGGCCTCGAGGGCCTCGATGACCGTCCTGCGATTGGGGACGGTGGCGACCGGGTTCGTGCAGATGATCCAGCAAGCCTTGATCTTTCCCGCCCGCATGTCCTCGAACATCGCGACCGTGCCGCCCCCGATCGTGGTGCGCAGCGTGCCCGGAGCGATCTTCCAGCGCCGCTCGACGAGCTCGCGATCGGCCTCGACTAGCACCGACCGCTGCCCGGGCAGTCCCGGCCCCATGTAGCCCATCTCACGGCCGCCCATGGCATTGGGCTGCCCGGTCAGGGAAAACGGCCCGCTGCCCGGCTTGCAGATGGCGCCGGTCGCCAGGTGCAGGTTGCAGAGCGCGTTCGTGTTCCAGGTGCCATGCGTGCTCTGGTTGAGCCCCATGGTCCAGCAGCTCATCCATGCCTTCGCGTCCCCGATCCACGCGGCCGCCTGCCGGATGTCCGCCTCCGCAAGGCCGGTGATCTCGGCGACCTTGCCGGCGGGATAGTCCTCGAGAAACGGAGGCATCGCCTCCCAGCCCTCGGTGAGCCCGGCAATGAACTGCGGGTCGGTGCGCCCGTTGGCCACGATCAGGTGCAGGAGCCCGTTGAGCAGCGCCAGATCGGTACCGGGCCTGATCTGCAGGAACAGGTGCGCCTTCTCCGCGGTTGCGTTGCGGCGCGGATCCACCACGATCAGCTTCGCGCCCGCCTTCACCCGATCCATCATCCGCAGGAAGAGGATCGGGTGGCAATCGGCCATGTTGGCGCCGATGACGAAGAAGAGGTCGGCGTGGTCGAAGTCGTCGTAGGAGCCCGGCGGCGCATCGGAGCCGAGCGATAGCTTGTAGCCGCTGCCGGCACTCGCCATGCACAGCCGCGAGTTTGACTCTATGTTGTTGGTTCCGATGAAGCCCTTCGCGAGCTTGTTGGCCAGATACTGCGCCTCGAGCGACATCTGTCCCGAGACGTACAGGGCCACGGCGTCGGGACCGTGCGTGTCGATGACGGCACTCAGCCTGCGCGCGCTCTCGCGGATGGCGTCCAACACGGGCACGCGGGCCGGCTGGCGCTCGCGGCCGTCGCGCAGGTACGCCTGCTCCAGACGTCCGGAGCTCTCGAGAGGCTGCGCACAGGTGCCGCCTTTGGTGCAAAGGCGCCCGAGGTTGCTCGGGTGGCTCTTGTCCCCGCTCACCTTCACGACGCGGCCGTCCGATACCTCCATGAGGATGCCGCAGCCGACCCCGCAGTAGGGACAGACACTCCTGACCTTGTGATGGTTCGTGAACATCCGCGCTCGAGCGACTTCCAATGGGCAAAATAAATGCCGCCAACGACGCGCCTCCCCACGGCGCGGGGCGGCGGACGATTGGCGGCATTGCTGGGTGGCCCGGCGTCGGGCCTGCTCAACCCTGTGTGCAAAGGTCGTGCCGGAGCCGCTGTAGCCGGTCATTTGCGGCAGAGGCGCGGAGTTATCGCTCGTGAGGCCGAAATGACGGTGGTACGACCGCACCACCGGAGGGCGGCACTACGGCGAGTCGCTCCATGAGAGCGCAGGCCGCGCCTCGCGGCTGGATGGCGACACGCGAGCTTCTTGCGGGAGCCTCTTCCTGTGGTCCGGCTCGGTCCACCCTTGCGGATGCGTGCTTACAGTTGTAAGCTCCGGCCATGGCTTACAATTGTAAGCCGCCTGCGCCGGAGGCCCGACGTCTCATGAAGCAGCTCCCCGCGATCTCCGAGGCTGAGTGGGAGGTCATGAAGGCGTTGTGGGAACACTCGCCCGTCAGCGTCAATGAGCTCACGGCAGAGCTCGCCCCGGCGAAGAAATGGCACCCGAAGACAGTGCGTACGATGCTCAATCGCTTGCGACGCAAGGGCGCCGTGAACCACCGCATCGTCGACGGCGTGTACCACTATCACCCGGCCGTATCGCAGGAGAACTGTACGCGCCGAGCGGCTGAGAGCTTCATCGACCGCGTGTTCGGGGGCGCCGTTACGCCGATGATCGCCCAGCTCGTCCGCCGGCGGCCGCTGACCGCCGAGGAGAAGCGTGAACTGCGCAGGATTCTCGACGAGTCGTAGGGAGGGTGCCGAGCCATGTCGTTCCAGTCATCAGCTCTGCTCGGCTTTGCGGCGTGGATTGCGATTGCCTCCCTGAAGGGGACCGCGCTGATTGCCGCCGTGACGACTTTCCGCCGCTTGCTAGATCTCGCGACCACATCGACCTGGCGACACGCCTTGTGGCTCCCGGTACTTGCGTGCCTCATATGTCCACTGGGGCCTGGCGTTCCTCTGATCTCCGCGCTCCCCTCGAGCCTGCCTGCGTCGCTGACGGTAATGCCCGGGGGACTGCGCCCGGAAGCGCCGGCGGCTGGTATATACCGGGGTCCGGGCTCACGATCGCAGCGGCTGACAGCCCGGGCGGATGCGCAGAGAGCGACACCCGCACCCATGGCGCTGAGTCCGACCCCGATTCCCGCTGCGCGGCATGGCCTGCGGCGCGGAGCACTGCTTTCCTGGCTGGCTCTCATCTGGATGGCAGGCGTTGCCACGCTCGGCGCGCTCTACCTGATCAATCTCCTGAAATTCCGCCGCATGAGGCTCGCGGCCCGCGCGGCCGGAGCAAGCGCCAGCAGGATTTTGGCAGGATGCAAGGCAGAGCTGCGTGTACGGAGGACTGTGCGGATCCTCGCGAGTGGCGCCATCGAATCACCGACCGTGGTGGGCTGGTTGCGTCCAACGATCCTGCTGCCGCTCGGCCTGGACGCGCGTCTCGATGCCGCCCGACTGCGGCACATCCTTCTCCACGAACTCGCTCACGTAAAGCGCAACGACGTCCTCGTCAGCTGGATCGCAGCGCTCGCGCAGCTCCTGCACTGGTTCAATCCCGCCGTGTGGCTGGCGGGGCGGCTCATGCGCGCGGATATGGAATCTGCTTCTGACGCCCACGTGCTGCGCCGCCTCTCCCGCGCAGAGCGTGGCGAATACGGAAACATGCTCTTGCATCTGGCGGACTCCGATGCCGGCGGGCCGAGCTACGGACTCGGCATTGCCGACCGCCACAGCGACCTCGAGGCGAGACTCATTGGCATTGCACGCTTCAGGCCCACCTCGTTTACGGTGAGGCTGGCGGCAGGCATTGCGCTCGTCATTCTCACGGGCGCTGCGCTGATCCAGCCCGGCCTCTCCTCTCCTCTTGGAGCAAGGCAAGCCGCGGGCGGCCTGCAGGCCGCCGGCCCGACCGATCCGCAGAGGCTCCTCTACGAGCAGACGCGGCCGCAAAGACAAGTGCCGTTCACCCCAGCCGACTTCGACCAATACGCGGGCTATTACCGTTTCGCTGACGTCTCTCTGTTCGCCAGAGTGTTCCGGAGCGTGGACCGCTATTACGTGCAGGTGACCGGCAACGGACCGTTGGAAGTCTTCCCCGAGAGTCCCACCGAATTCTTCGCCACCGCCGTCCCGGCGCAGGTCAGCTTCGCGACCCACGGCCATGTGACCGAGATGACGCTCCATCAGAGCGGCTATTTGCAGACTGCTCTGCGCGTCTCCGAAGCCGCCTATCAGGCCGCCGCCTCCAGGTTGCAGCAACGGACGGCCGGTAACGTGCCGAGCCCTGGAACGCAGGCCTCGCTCCGAGCGCAGCTGGAGGGCTGGGAGAAAGGAACACCCGACTATTCGCAGATGGGAGCAGGGCTCGCCTCAGCGAGCCGCAGGCAGCGCGCGCAGATGCTGGACATGATCAGGTATCTCGGAGCGTTGCAAGGGTTGCGGTTCGTGACCGTCAATCCGAATGGGTGGGATGTCTACGTCGCGACCTTCTCCAACGGGGCGGTGAAGTGCCTCATTGCGCCGCTATCCTCCGCTGGGAAAGTCACGGGGCTGTTCTATCTGCCATAGGCAGCAGAGTAGAAGGAAACATGAGCCGCCATTGCAAACCTGATTTCGGCAAAAGGCTGCTCGGCACGATAGTGGTCACCGGCTGCCTGTGCGCGCTGTTCTTGGCCGGTGTGCAACCGGTCAGAGGCGCCGAAGCCACCGCCGGGCAGGAGCAGTTGCCATATGCGCCGCCCCCATTATTGGGTTTTGGGAACGTCTTGTGCGCCCCGGTCTTCGCCTGTGCGCCGGCGCAGCGAGCCGGCGGGGCCGCGGCGCCGAGTCGCGATTCAAAGACGCGATCCGAGCAGCGGAAACTGCTGTACGAGCAGACGCGGCCGCAGCGCGAAACGCCCTTCAGCCCGGCCGATTTCGACAAGTACGTGGGCTATTACGAGTTCGCCTTTCCCGACGGCCGTGTATTCGTGCGCGTGTACCGGCAGGAAACCCGCTACTTCTGGCAGGTGGAGAACGCCGGCCAACCACCCACGGAATTCTTTCCGGAGAGTCCCACGGAGTTCTTTGCAACGGAGTTCGCAGCGCAGCTCAGTTTCGTGACGGCTCCCGACGGTCGCGTGACCGGATTGATCCTCCACGAGGTAGGAGTCCAGCATACGGCTCGCAGAGCTCCAGAGGCGGCATTTGACGCCTGGCTGCAACAGCTCAGGCACCGGATGAGCGCCCACGAGCCCACCACCCGAACCGATGTCGCGCTACGCCGGCAGCTCGAGGCCTGGGAGAGGACCGCGAGGGCCAGCCCGGAGGCGGGGCCATCGATCGTCAGGACGATCGGCGGCCTGGGAGCATTTCAGGGACTGAAGTTCATCAAAACCGGCCCGCACGGCATGGACGTCTATGAAGCGAATTACTCGAAGGGCGCGCTGCGTTGCTCCATCATGCCGCTGACTTCCGGCGGCAAAGTGAACGGACTGGAGTGTCACCAGGCCGTTGGCCCGGAACGCTGATCCCCGCGATTCCGCGATCGCCGCCCGGCCTCAGAGCACCTCGAGGATGCCCGCCGCGCCCATGCCGGTGCCCACGCACATGGTGACCATGCCGTAGCCTTTCAGACCGCTCGAGCGCATTCCGTGGACCAGCGTTGCGGTACGGACGGCACCCGTGGCGCCGAGCGGATGACCGAGCGCGATCGCCCCGCCGTGAGGGTTGATGCGTCGCGGATCGAGATCGAGATCCCGGGTGACCGCCAACGCCTGGGCGGCGAAGGCCTCGTTGAGCTCGATCCACTTCAAGTCGTCGCGACCGATGCCGGCAAGCTCCAGCGCAGCCGGGATGGCCACCCTCGGGCCCACGCCCATGATGGCGGGCGGAACTCCCTTGACGGCGAAGGTGACGTAACGGGCGAGCGGCGTCAGGCCGTAGCGCTCGAGAGCGGCTTCGGAGACGAGCACCATCGCGGCTGCGCCGTCGGAGGTCTGCGAGCTGTTGCCGGCCGTGACGGTTCCCTTCGCG
>JASHVV010000382.1 GCA_030044385.1 Gammaproteobacteria bacterium | reverse complement strand
TTGAGGATCTGGCGGATGCCGCGGACGTTCGGGTGCGCCGCGTGCTCGGCGAGCAGAGCGGCGGCGCCCGGCTTTTCCAGCTCGGCGTGCGCGACGATCGCCTGCGGAAACCCGCGCCGGTCGGCGATGGATTGCAGCCAGCGGGTCTCGATCGCCGAGTCGGCGGGGCTGGCGCCGGCTTCCACGTGGACGATTTTCGTGACTCGCACCCGGCTGTCGTGCGCGGCGACATCCCGCAGATAGTCGTCGAGGAGATAGTTGCGGGCGATGGCGGTGACATCGCCGGTGATGCCCACGGGGAGGGGTGGAGTGAGCCAGGGGTAGCGGATGCGCGCGAGGTCCCACAGATGCATGTGGGCGTCCACTATTTCGAGCTCGGCGGCCACCGGATTGCGCTGCGATCGTCAGTAGGTGGTGCGGCCGCCGGAGATGTCGAAGGTGGCGGCGGTGGAGAAGGAGCACTCCTCGCTGGCGAGCCAGCAGACCAGGGACGCGACTTCCTCCACCTCGCCCAGCCGGCCCATGGGGATCTTCGACTTCATGTAGTCGATCTGGGTCTGAGGGAGCTGGGAGAGGATGGGGCTCTTGAAGGTCGCGGGGGTGATGCAGTTGACCCGGATGCCGGTGCGGGCCAGCTCCTTGCCGAGGGATTTGGTGAGGCCGATGACGCCGGCCTTGGCGGTCGAGTAGGCGGAGGCGTTGGGGTTGCCTTCCTTGCCGGCCACGGAGCTGATGTTGATGATGCGGCCGTAATCGTGCTTCAGCATCAAGGGGACGACGGCGCGGCAGCTGTTGAAGATGCCGTTGAGGTCGATGTCGATGACGCGGCGCCACTCTTCCACGGGATATTCCCACAGAGTGGCGGTGGGGCCGGTGATGCCGGCGCTGGCGATGAGAATGTCGAGGCGCCCATGGGCGCGGCAGGCGGCCTCGGCCGCGCGGGTCACGTCCCCGGCATCGGCCACGTCGACGCGAGCGGTCTCGGCGCCGGGGATCGCGGCCGCGGCGGCGGCGAGCGCGGCCTCGTCGCGATCCCAGAGGAAGACTTGGCCGCCTTCGGCGGCTATGCGGGCGGCGGCCTCGCGGCCGACGCCGGAAGCGCCGCCGGTGATGGCCGCAACGCGGTGTTGGAAGCGTCCGGGATAGGTCGTCATGCGCACCTTCCTCCGATCAGGAGCGCCGCCAGGCGACGACCGACTGGCGCTGCTCACCGAGCCTGGCGATGCCGAGCCGAATGGTGTCCCCCGGCGCGAGATAGATCGGCTCGGGCTTGCGGCCCATTCCCACTCCCGGCGGAGTGCCGGTGGTGATGATGTCGCCGGGCTCGAGCGTCATGAACTCGCTGACGTAGCTCACGATCCTGGCGACGGAAAAGATCATGGTGCGGGTGTTGCCGGTCTGCATGCGCTGCCCGTTGACGTCGAGCCACATGTCCAGGCTCTGCACGTCGCCCACCTCATCGCGGGTCACGAGCCAGGGGCCCACGGGGCCGAAGGTGTCGCAGCCCTTGCCCTTGTCCCAGGTGCCGCCGCGCTCGATCTGGTATTCACGCTCGGAAAGGTCGTTGATGACGCAATAGCCGGCAACGTGCTCGAGCGCCTCGCGCTCCTCCACGTAGCGGGCCGTCGTGCCGATCACGACGCCGAGCTCGACCTCCCAATCGGTTTTTTTCGAGCCGCGCGGGAGCATGACCTCGTCATGCGGTCCCTGCAGGCAGCTCACCGCCTTGGTGAACACGACTGGCTCGGTCGGGATGGCGAGATTCGACTCCGCGGCGTGGTCGGCATAGTTCAACCCGATGGCGATGAACTTGCGGGTGCCGGCGAAGGGAACGCCGAGCCGCGGGGCGCCGGGCGCAACGGGGAGCGAGGCCGGGTCGACGGCCGCGAGCCGCGCCAGCGCGGCGGGCGAGAGCTGCTGCGGCGTCAGCTCGGGGAGGATCCCCGCGAGGGAGCGGATCCGGCCGTGGGCGTCGAGAAGTCCGGGCTGTTCGTGGCCCGCGGGGCCGTAACGCAATAGTTTCATGGCAACGGTTTCAGGGTGAGGAAAACGGCTCAGCCGTGCGGATAGGGACGGTGCAGGGGCAGAGAGCGGTTGAGCTCCACCCCGAACCCCGGCGTGTCGGGCAGCTTCAGGCGCCCGTTGACCGGCACCGGCTCGCCGAGGAGCTGCGGATGGAACATCGGCACCACGCGGTCGGCCTCCGGCGCCATCATCAGGAACTCGGCGAACGGGCTGTTGTGGCGGGTGATCACGAAGTGATAGCTGTAGACGCTCGAGCCATGGGGCACGACCGCCACGCCGCGGCTGTCGGCGAGCGCGGCGATCTTGAGCAGCTCCGTGATGCCGCCGCACCAGCCGACGTCCGGCTGGATGATGTCGCAGCATTCCATCTCGAGCAGCAGGCGAAATCCCCAGCGCGTGGCCTCGTGCTCGCCGGTGGTCACCAACAGTCCGGGGGGCGTGCTACGCTTGAGCTGCGCATATCCCCAGTAATCATC
>JASHVV010000381.1 GCA_030044385.1 Gammaproteobacteria bacterium | reverse complement strand
ATCGCCGAGGTGCCGAATCTCGCGGCCGGCGACCGGCTGTGGATCCGCGCCAACCTGCCGGCGAACCAATCGCAGCATTACCTGCTCGTCATCGGCTTCCTGCGCGGTGCCACCAATCCGCCGCCGCGCGACTGGTTCCATGCCTGCGAGACCTGGAAGCGGGAGTGCGCGCGCGACGGCATGAAGCTCACGGTGCCTGACGGCGCGGGGCAGGTGATCGTCTTCCTGGCGCCGCGCGCGAACGGAGACCTGCGGACCCTGATCGACGCCGTGCAGGGGCGGCCCGGCGCCTTCGTGCGCACCTCCCAGGACCTCAACCAGGCGACCCTCGACAGCTCGCGTCTCGATGCCTATCTGCGGGCCGTGCATGCCCTGGACGCGACCGCGCCGGGGACGCTGAAAGAGGTGGCGCCGCTCCTCGGGCGGAGCCTGGCCATCAAGGTCAACGATGACTGCCTCGACCGCATCCCGGAGCTGCAGGCGTCCTGCCTCATGCAGGGCCAGGTATCGCTGATCCTCAACGACGGCCACAGCACCTCCATCGTCGAGGCGCTGACATCGGGGCCGGAGAGCGATCTGGCCATGGAGGCGAGCTACACGCCGCAGCTGCGGTATGGCTACTACAGTCCGTACCTCGCATCCGTGCTCGACATCGCGCGGATCTTCGACTCGTTCGCGAGCGCGAGCTATCAATACCTTCCCGCGCTGGCGACGCAGCGCGGCGAAGTGATGGCGCTCGCTCTCAACACCCCGCCGTCCTTCCACGATCCGAAGTCCGTGCTCGTGACCGCGCTGCCGGCCGTCGAGGCGCCGCAGCCGCCGCCGCTGCACGCGGTGGATCCCAAGGCGATCTACTGCGCGCGCAAGAGCTCGCTCGTCCTGCCGGTCGAGGGCGCGCCGCTCGTATTCTCCACGGGCTACGCGCACGACCTGCAGCTCAGCCTGACGGGCGCCAACGGCAAGACCGTCGACCTGCCCGCGCGGGCCGATGCGGAGCAGGGTGGCCTCGTGGTCGACACCTCCGGCGTGGGATCCGCGAGCCTCGGCAACACGGTCCGCGCCTCCCTGAAAGGGGACTGGGGATTCGATCCTTTTACCGGCCCCGGCTTTCAGCTGGTCAACGCGCGCGCCGAGTCCTGGCAGCTGCCCAGCGATGAGAGCGCGGCGATCGTCGGCCGCAAGGACACCATTCACCTGCAGGCGAACAGCGTGAGCTGCATCGATCGCATCATGGTGCGCGATCCGGCCGGCAAGGAGCTCACCGCCGAATGGAAGTCCGTGCGCCCCGACGAGGTGGAGGTCACGCTGCCGCTGCAGGCTGCGCAGCCCGGGCAGCTCACTCTCCTGGTGCAGCAGTACGGCGCGAGCGCGCCTCAGCCGGTGCCGCTGCAGGCCTTCGCGGAGGCCGCGCATCTCGACAGCTTCGTGCTGCACGCGGGCGACAGTCAGGGCGTGCTCGCGGGCAGCCGCCTGGACGAGGTCTCCGGGCTCGCGCTCGATGGCGTGGCGTTCGTTCCGGGCGCGCTCACGACCAGCCAGGGAGTGGACCAGCTCACCATGACGGCGCAGCACGCCGCCGCGGCGGCGGGACTGAGGCCGCGCGAAGCCGGCCTGGCGAAAGTCAGATTGAAGGACGGCAGGGTGCTCGAGATCGAAGCCACGATCGGCGCGCCCCGTCCGAGCGTCGCTCTCATCGCCAAGAGCGTGCAGCCCTCAGGATCGGATTCCGGCAGCCACATCCGGCTGGCGAACGACGATGAGCTGCCGCAGCGCGCGCTGCTCACGTTCTCCATCCGGGCTCGATCGCCGGCGGCCTTCGATCGCGGCGAGATGCTGGAGATAGCGACCGCCGACGGCTCGTACTCGACCACGCTCAGCCTCGCCAACGGCGGCATCATGCTCGAGAGCCGGAGGGTCGCCATCGCGACTCTCGATCCCGAGCGCGCATTCGGCCCCTCGGCCTTCGGGCCGCTGCAGTTTCGCGTCGTGGACGGAGGCGTCACGGGCGACTGGCAGCCGCTCGCGACGCTCGTGCGCCTGCCGACGCTGCGCACGCTGGTGTGTCCCGCGACGCCGGAGCTGGCCTGCAAGCTCTCGGGCAGCGCTCTCTTTCTGATCGACGCGATCTCCACCGATTCGCGGTTCGGCCATCCCGTGGAGGTTCCGGATGGATTTCCGGGCTACGACTTGCCGGTGCCGCATCCGAAGCAGGGCCGGCTGTTCGTGAAACTGCGGGATGACCCCGGCGTCGTCAACCTCGCGTCGGTCGAGATCCGCGAGCTGCCGCCTACGCCGCAAGAGGCCGAGCGGGCCCGCGTCCGCCACGCCGCCGCGAGCCCGCCCACGGATGATGAAGGCCCGCCGAAGCCAACACCGGCGAGCGTCGGGCCGCCGAAGCCGCCCGAGCTTCCCAACCTGAGCTGACATCCGCGCATCGAGCGCTTGACTTTCGGGTCTCGAGCCAAAAGAATGCGCGCCCAGCTCAGTCACCGGAAATCGTATGGACCCAAGCCCTAGTAGCCGCTTCATCGCCGTCTGACGGCGAGACGTCACTGGGTCGCGGTCCTCGAGCCCCGCCTCCTCACCGTCTCGCCATCTGACGCGGGACGGTGCATGTCGTGCGACCGCACAGGTCGCCTTCCCGCATCCTCCACGAAAGCCTCTGGCTTGCTCCGAGGATCCGCCCATGTCTTATTCTGACGCTTACACTGCGCCTGCGGATGCCGCGCTGGATGATGCTCATGCCGGCGACATCCATGGCGCCTTCGGCACTATCAGCCGCCACGACGTCGGACCGCGCCGCGGCTGGGCCGCACGCCTTCGGACATTGCTCGCCATCCTGGGACCCGGCCTCATCGTCATGGTGGGCGATAACGATGCCGGGGCATTTGGAACCTATGCGCAGGCGGGACAGAACTACGGCACGACGCTGCTGTGGACGCTGCTCCTGCTCGTGCCGGTTCTCTATGTGAACCAGGAGATGGTGCTGCGCCTCGGCGCAGTAACGCGCACCGGCCACGCACGGCTCATCCTGAAGCGCTACGGCAAGTTCTGGGGCGCCTTCAGCGTCATCGATCTTTTCCTGCTCAACGCGCTGACCATCGTCACGGAGTTCATCGGCATCAGCCTGGCGCTCTCGTATCTCGGCGTCTCGCGTCCGCTCGGCGTGCTCGCCGCCGCCGCGGTCGTGGTGGGTGCGGCCGGCACGGGCGATTTTCGGCGCTTCGAGCGGTTCTCGATGCTGCTCGTCGTGGGCAGCTTCCTGCTCGTCCCGGTGCTCCTCTGGGTGCATCCGCCCGTGGGGCAGCTGGCGCACGATTTCGTGGTGCCGCGCCTGCCGCAGGGCAAGCTGAGCGAGATCATGCTGCTCGTCATCGCCATCGTCGGCACGACGGTCGCGCCGTGGCAGCTCTTCTTCCAGCAGAGCTACGTCATCGACAAGCGGATCACCCCGCGCTTCATGCGCTACGAGCGGGTCGATCTTTGCCTCGGCATCGTCCTCGTGGTCCTGGGCGCGGTTGCCATGATCGGCTTCACTGCCGCGACCTTCGCCGGGCGCCCGGAGTTCGGCGCCTTCCAGGACGCGGGTGCGGTGGCAGCGGGTCTCGGCAGGTACGTCGGGCACGCTGCGGGCGTGTGCTTCGCCATCGCGTTGATCGATGCCAGCGTGATCGGCGCCATGGCCGTCTCGCTATCGACCGCCTACGCCATTGGCGATGTCCTGTCGCTCCGTCACTCGCTGCATAACCGCCCGCAGGACGCCAAGACCTTCTACGCGGTGTACGGCGGGCTGATCGCGGTGGCGGCGGCACTCGTGCTGACGCCGGGCACGCCCCTCGGCCTGCTCACCAACGCGGTGCAGACGCTGGCCGGCGTGTTGTTGCCGAGCGCGACGGTCTTCCTGCTGCTCCTCTGCAATGACGAGGCCGTGCTCGGGCCCTGGGTCAACGGCCCGTGGCTGAACCTCTTCACCGGCATGGTGATCGGCGTGCTGCTGCTGCTCTCCGTCATCCTGACCGCCGCGGTGCTTTTCCCGCAGATGGGCGCGGGCGCCATGCTCGCGATCCTGGGCGGCGGCGCGGCGATCGGTCTGGCGGCTGCGCTGCCGCCCTTCGTGAGGACGCTGCGCTCGCCAGCTTGGCGCATCGATTCGCAACTGCGGGACTCCTGGCGCATGCCGGCGCTGAGCGCCCTGGAGCCCGCGCGCATGACGCCGCTCACCCGGATGTCGATGCTGGCGCTGCGCGGTTACCTCGTGATCGCCGGCGGCCTCGTGATCCTGAGAATCGTGCAGTTGGCGGGCGTGCCTCTCTGAGGAGCGACCCTAGCCGCACGCTCCGCCGAGCAGTCCGGCGCGCATCGCCTGGCTGGGAGGCGAATTGCCGAGCCAGATCGCGAGGAAGGCCTGCGCGAAGTCGTCACCGGGGATCGTGCCCTGGACCTTGCCATCGAGGGAGTATTGGATACCGACACCGGCAATGCGCAGGAAAGTCATCCGCTGACCCGAGCCGACACCGTTCATCCAGCCGTTGAGCCGGTCGATACGGCTCTGAAGTTGCGCGAGCCGTCCGGGCGCGCTCTTCTCGAACCCTTCCGTCCAGGCGCTGCGCAACTGTCCCGCGGTCACGTGAAACACGAACCGCAGCTCCATCTCGGCCGGATCTCGCGAGGTCAGGATGGCGTTGGCATCGGCGGTCGGATGCGCCAGGTAGAGCGCGCCCACGTAGACCTTGATGCCGAAGATCGTGGCCGTGCGCAGGCCGAGCCCGTTGAGTGTCAGTGTCTGGCCGCCGGCCTGGATCCGCGGCGGGAACGAGACGCCGGCACATTCGCCGGGCACGGCCGCCTGGGCGACGGACATGCAGAGGCACGAGAGGGCGAGTAAGGCGGTGGGGGCACGCGCGCTCATGGCGCAAGCGTAGCACGACCTCAGCCGTGGGGCGCCGCGGCTACCGGCCCCCGATACTCGCAGCCGCTGGTGCAGGTCTCGTGGATGACGATGCGGCTGAGGCCCGGCACGCGCGGCGACAGCCGCTCCCAGAGCCAGGCCGCGAGCCGCTCGCTGGTCGGGTTCTCCAGGCCGGGAATCTCGTTGAGATAGCGGTGATCCAGCGCCTCATGCAGCGGCGCGAAGGCGGCCGAGAGCGCGGCGAAATCGCACACCCAGCCGAGGTGCGGATCCACGGGACCGCCGACATGGACGGCGACGCGGAAAGAATGTCCGTGCAGCCGCGCGCACTTGTGGCCGGGCGGGACGTTGGGCAGCCGGTGTGCGGCCTCGATGCGGAATTCCTTGAAGATTTCCATCGCCGGCAATGTACCGGGGCGAGTGCGGCAATGATAGCCCCCGGCCCGGCCATCGGTGGCCGGGCGCTCGCGCGGTGCCTACCCTTGCCGCCGCGCCGCCGCCGCGACCCTGTCTGCATCGATGGCGGCGAGCTGCGCGTTGCCGATCTGGCCGATGGCGCGCGCGATCGCCCGGCGCTGGCACTGTTGGCTCGCGGCGACGGCGCTGGCGGCGAGCGAGTCGTATCCCGGGCATACCTCCTGGGCGGCGTTCTCGATGCGCCGATAGAGGGCGCGGATTCCCCGCTCGGTGGCGAGATCGCGCGCGTCGTAGTACACGTTGGTCTGCAGCCCGTCGGCGACCGGCTGGCTGGCCGACGCGGCGGCGGGCGCTGCAAGCAGCGCCGTGGTCGCGAGGATGCCCAGGGCGGCAAAGGCGGCGACGGCGTGCGGGCGGGTGCGAGCGGATGTGGCGAAGCGGCTCATGGCGATGTCTCCTCCGGATGTTGGTTCGAGCGGTCTCAATCACTTCGACGCGCCTATGAGACACTTCGTTTAAAGGTGGGATAAGCCCGCCGGCCACGCATCCGTCCCTGCCTCGAACGGGATCGTCCCTGAAGATGCGGTTCGACTCTCGCCGGAGAGCGGGTTCGCGTAATCTATGCGCATGGCTTCGCGCATCCGCCCGCCGCTGCTGATCGTCACGGTCTTCTGGGCTTATGTCGCCGCCTCGAACGTGATTTACGCGCACAGCATGCAGGAGAGCCTCTCGGCGCTGCACGTCGCGGACTTCTTCTCCGGCTGGCAGGTGCGGCTGCTGCAACATCTCTTCCTTTATCCCTTGCTCCTCGTCTGCATCTGGGCGTCGCTGCGCGTAGGCTGGCAGCCCTTTCGCCGCTGCCTGCCGGTGCAGCTGCTGATGGGCGGCGCGTTCGCGGCGGCGGCGTCGCCGGCGCTCTGGCTGGGGGATTGGGTGATGAGCGATTCCCTGCGCCATCAGCACACCTGGGCGAGCGCTGCGGGCGTCATGCGCGCAATGCCTGGCTCCGAGCTGCCCATCTGGCTGGCGAGCGCGACGACCTTCCTGCTGACTTACGGGTTCGCGCTCGCGCTGGTGAGCGGGTTTGATTTCTATCGCCGGCTGCGCGACTCGCAGATCCGCGCCGCGGCGCTGGAGCGGGCCCTCACGGCCGCGCATCTGGCGTCGCTGCGCCTGCAGCTCTCGCCGCACTCGCTCTTCAACCTCCTGCACACCATCCGCGGACAGATCGACTGGGATCCGGCCGCGGCGCGCACCATGATCGTGCAGCTCGGCGATCTGCTGCGCCGCCTGCTCAATGCCAGCGAGCGGGAATACTCCCGCCTCGCCGACGAGATGCAGTTCGTGCGGCTGTACCTCGAGCTGCAGCAGCGGCGGTTCGCGGACCGCCTGACCGTCGAGGTTCCGCAGCCTGCGGCGCTGCCGCCCGCGTGGGTGCCGAGTCTCATCCTGCAGCCGCTCGTCGAGAACGCGGTGGTGCACGGGCTCGCAGGCCATCAGGGCCCGGTCTCGGTGCGGGTGTCGGCCGCGAGCTCACGCGAGACGCTCACTCTTCGTGTCACCAACACGGTGGCGGCGGAGCAGTCGATGCGCGACGGGGGGATAGGCCTGCGCAACGTGCGTGACCGTCTCACCATTCAATTCGGCGAGCGGGCCTGGTTCCACGCGGCGCCGGCGGCGGGTGAGTGGGTCGCCGAGATCCGCATGCCGCTCCTCACCGATGTCATCGAAGCCACTCCCGGCCGCGCCGCGGCGGCCGCGCCCTCGGCGCCGGCGGAGCCGCTGTGACGCTCGATGTGATGATCGTGGACGATGAGCCCGCGGGACGGCGCACTTTGCGGGACTGTTGCGCGCGCGACCCGGACCTCAACGTGGTCGGCGAATACGGCGACAGCCGTGCCGCCCTGGAGGCGATCCAGGCGCGTCCGCCGCACCTGTTGTTCCTCGACATCCAGATGGACGCGCTCGATGGCGTCTCCCTCGCCCGCTCGCTCGACCCGCAAACACTGCCGCTCATCGTATTCGTCACGGCTTACGATCAGTATGCGGTCGACGCATTCGAGATCAGCGCCGTCGACTACCTGCTCAAGCCGTTCGACGACGAGCGCTTTCAGCGCACGCTCGAGCGGGTGCGGCGCCGCCGGGAGGCGGAATCGGCAGTGCAGCGGCAGCAGGCGCTCGCGGCGGCTCTCGCCCGCATCGAGCGCGGGCTGTCGACCGCGGACATGCGGCCCCGCGTGCTCGCCGAGTCCGGCAGCCGTATGCACATGCTCGATGCGGCGACCATCGAGGTCGTCGAGGCGGACCGCAATTACGTCAAGCTCACTGTCGGCCGCGACACCTTCCATGCGCGCAGCACTTTGCAACAGGCGGAAAAGACACTACAGTCGCAACCCATGTTGCGTATCAGCCGCTCCTGTCTCGTGAACGTGAACCATGTGCGGGAGGTCAGCCGGACGCCGCGGGGCGATTTCATCCTGGTGCTCGCCGGCGGCACCACCGTGACGAGCAGCGAGGGCTTTCGCGACCCGGTGCGACAGCATCTCGACCGGTTGAAAGTTCAGGCGGGCTGAAGGCGGCCGAAGCCGTGTCATCGGCCGTCAAAGGGGGCGAGCGCGGCCGGCGCACGGGCATGCTGGCGCTCGCCATCCTGGCCGGCATCAACCTCCTCAACTACCTCGATCGCTACGTGGTCTCGGCGGTGCTGCCGGACCTGAAGCAGTCGCCGCTGCGGCTCACGGATGCGCAGCTCGGCAGCCTGATGAGCGGCTTCATCATCGTATACATGCTGGCCGCGCCGCTCTTCGGGCGGCTCGGCGACCGCGGCTCGCGCCCCAGGCCCATTGCGGTCGGGGTTTTCCTCTGGAGCCTCGCGACCGGGGTCTCGGGACTCGCGCGCAGCTATCTGCAGCTCCTCGGCGCCCGCGCCCTCGTGGGAATCGGCGAGGCCGCCTACGGCACGATCGCGCCGTCGCTGCTGGCGGATTTCTTCGCGAAGCGCACGCGCGGGCGCGCCTTCGCCATTTTCAACATGGCGATCCCGGTGGGCGCGGCGCTCGGCTTCATCGTCGGCGGCCTCGTTCGCCAACGGTTTGGCTGGCACATGGCGTTCTATGTCGCCGGCGTGCCCGGGGTGTTGCTCGCGATCTGGATCCTGCGCATTCCCGACCCGCCGCGCGGCGCGAAGGACGAGGAGGAGGCCGATGCCGCGGCGGCAGCGCCCGGAGCGGCGCCGCCGGGCTCCTGGCCGGTGTACCTGCGCCTGCTGCGGCAGCGCCCGTATGTGCTCACGGTGCTCGGCTACGCGGCCTATACCTTCGCGCTGGGCGGCCTCGCGTACTGGATGCCGACGTTTCTCGAGAGGGTGCGGGGCATCTCCGCTGCGGAGGCATCGACGGGCTTCGGGGCGATCGTCGTCGTCACCGGATTCGTCGGGACTTTCGTCGGGGGATGGCTCGGCGACTACTGGCTGCGATTCTCGCGCCAGGCCTACCTGTGGATGTCAGGCTGGGTCACGGTGCTCGCGGTGCCGGCCGCCTACGTGGCGCTCGCCGCCGGCTCGCCCTCGATCTTCTATCCCGCGCTGATTGTCGCCGAGCTGTTGCTCTTCATGTCAACTGGGCCGATCAACACCGCGATCGTCAACCTCGTCAGCCCCGTGGAGCGCGCGTCGGCGGTCGCGCTCAGCATACTGACCATTCATCTGCTGGGGGACGCGCTGTCGCCGTGGATGATCGGCAAGCTATCCGATCTGTCCTCCTTGGGGACGGCGGTTCTGATCGTCCCGGTCGCCGTGGCGATCTGCGCGATGTTGTGGCTTACGGCGGCGCTGGCGGGGCGCTATTTGGAGACGAACGCCCGCTCGATCACGTAGTCGCCGGGCTCGCCTATGCCGGGGGAGATCTCGAAACCGCGGGCATCGAGCAGCGCGCACGTGTCCGCCAGCATCGCCGGGCTGCCGCAGACCATGACACGGTCGTCGGCCCGGTCGAGCGGCGGGATTCCCAGGTCATAGGAGAGGCGCCCGGACTCGATGAGCGTCGTCAGGCGCCCGCGGTTGGCGTGCGGCTCCCGGGTGACCGTCGGGTAATAGAGCAGCTTTTCCCGCACCCACTCGCCGAGCAGCTCGTGCGCGCGCAGGCTCTCGATCCGGTGCTTGACCACGGCCGTCTCGCGCGCCCAGCGGACGCCGTGAACGAACACGATCTGCTCGAACCGCTCGTAGACCTCGGGATCCTTCATGAGGGCGAGGAAAGGCGCGGCGCCGGTGCCCGTCGAGAGCATGTAGAGCCGCTTGCCCGGCTTGAGGTCGTGCATCACCAAGGTGCCGGTGGGCTTGCGGCTGACCAGGACCTCGTCGCCCGCGCGAATGTGCTGCAGACGGGAAGTGAGGGGGCCGTCGGGCACCTTGATGCTCAGGAACTCGAGGTGTTCCTCGTGATTGGCGCTGGCGATGCTATAGGCGCGCAGCAGCGGCCGGTTGTCGACCTGCAGGCCCACCATGACGAACTGCCCGTTCT
>JASHVV010000380.1 GCA_030044385.1 Gammaproteobacteria bacterium | reverse complement strand
GGCCGGTACTTCGGAATGCAGCCGAGGTGGGTGCAGATGCCGACGACCACGAGATAGCTGGGATTGATGGAGCGCTGGATCGGGTTCCAGCCCGGAAGGCCCGCGGGCTGCTGCGCCTCTTTCGACTCCGGGTCCTTCAACTGGCCGTTGAGCTTCGGCAGCTCCGCGAGCTGCGCCTCGGTCCGATGCAGCACCCATACCGGGCGGCGGCGCCACGAGGCGCTGATCATCTGGCCGGGAGCGAGCTTCGAGATGTCGATGTCGACCGGTGCACCCTGGGCGCGCGCGGTCTCGCTGGGCTCCAATGACTCGACGAACGGCACTGCGGCCAGTGCCACACCGACGGCGCCTACGGCGACCGTGGTGGTAGTGAGCATCCGCCGCCGGTCGAGGTCCGGCTCGTCCTCGATCGGCTTACCGGGCATTGCGGGTGCGTTCTCGGTCATGCTCGAGTCCTCCGCTACACAGCTCAGGGCTATCCGCGCATGGTAGCGGCCTCGGCGCTCCGAGTCACGTACCGCTCAGTCCTTCCAGTCGGCGAGGTGGTCGGTGAACGCTTGCAGGAAACGGTTGGCGCGGCTGCCGTCCAGGACGCGGTGGTCGATCGTCAGCGTGGCGTAGCAGCACGGACGCGCCACGATGCGGTCGTCGTCGCCTTCCTCGATCACCACCGCGCGCTTCTCGAGCTTGCCGAGACCCAGGATCGCCGACTGCGGCTGCGGAATGATGATGGGGGCCGCGAGCAAGCTGCCGCTCACGCCGTGATTGGAGAGCGTGAACGTGCCGCCGCGGACATCCCCGGGCGTGAGCGTGCCCTCGCGCGCGCGGCGCACCAGTGCCTCGAGCCTGCGGGCCGTCTCCAGGAGATCGAGGGACTCGGCGCGCTGCAGCACCGGCACCACCAGCCCGCCTTCCGCGGCCGTGGCAATCCCGAGATTGACGGTGTCGTAAATCTCGAGCGCCCGCTCCGTCCAGCGGCTGTTCGCCTCCGGCACCGCGCGGATCGCCGTGACCGCGGCCTGTGCGAAGTACGCCGTCAGTGTCAGTGTGACGCCTTGATGTGCAAACTCCTCGCGGTGCCGCTGACGATGCGCGAGCACCTCGCTCATGTCGACCTCGAACACCGTCGTGACGTGGGGCGCCGTATGGAGCAGGCTCTCCACCATCCGGGCGGCGATGCGCTTGCGGGTGGCGGAGTGAGTCACCTGGTGGCTTGCAGCGCCGTCCACGCCGTTGGAATCGGCGGGCGCCTCGACAGCTTTCGCCGCACCGTGCTGCATGACGTCGGCGACCGTGATCCGGCCGCCCTCGCCCGTGCCCTGGATCGAGGCAGGATCCAGCGAACGCTCGGCGAGCAGCCGCCGCACGGCGGGACTGAGCTCCCGTGCCGCAGCGCCGGGCGCGATCGAAGTCTGCGAGACTCCTCTGGGCGCCGCGGCGGCAGGCAGGGGGACCGCGGCTGTCGCTGCAGGCGCCGCGGCGGCCGCGGCGAGACCGATCCTCCCCAGGAGCTCGCCCGGCGCGACTTCTTCCTGCTCCTGCTTCAGAATTTCCATCAGCACGCCGGATCCCGGCGCGGCCACTTCGACCGTGACCTTGTCGGTCTCGAGCTCGATGAGCGGCTCGTGCTCCGCCACCGCCTCGCCGACCGCCTTCAGCCAGCGCAGCACCTGCGAGCGCGTGCCCTCCTCGTGTCCGGAGGGAGCCCGGATCTCCACACTCTTGGCGGTCGCCGACATGGCTCAGACGCTCGCAATCTGTTGGATGGCGCGGGTGATCGATTCCACGCCGGGAACGGCCGCCTCGAGCAGCCGCGGGCTGTGCGGGCTCGGGATATCCGGCATGGCGAGCCGGTCGATCGGCGCGTCCAGGCTGAAGAAGGCCTCCTTCGCCACACAGGCCGCAATCTCGGCCCCGAAGCCGCCGGTCAGGTTGTCCTCGTGCACGATGAGACAACGATGCGTCTTGCGCACTGACTCGAGCACCGCGTCCCGATCCCACGGGGAAAGCGTCCGCAGATCGAGGATTTCGGCATCCACCCCCGACGCCTCCGCCGCACGCTCACAACGCTCCACCATCGCGCCCCAGGTCACGACAGTGACTTCCGCGCCCGCGCGAATCCGGCGCGCCGCGCCGAACGGAACGACGTATTCGTCCCCTGGATAGGGCCGGCGCGCCCACGCTCCGTCCAACAGCGCGCGATGCTCGAAAAACAGAGTCGGATCGTTGCCCCGCAAGGCCGAGCGCAGCAGTCCGGCCGCATCCTCCGCATTCGACGGCACGGCCACTCGCCAGCCGATCCCGTGCACGAAGGCGACTTCGTTGGTCTGGCTGTGCCACGGGTCGCCGCATTTGAAGAAGCCGCCCGGCATCCGCACCACCATCGGCGCGGCGAAACGGTTGCGCGTGCGCCAGCGCATCGTGCCGCAGTCGTTCAACTGCTCGGCGGCGGGATCGGCATACTTGCGGAACTGGATTTCCGCCACCGGCAGCAGGCCCGTGAGCGCCAGCCCGACGGCGCGGCCGATGATGCCCTCCTCGGAGAGGCTGGTGTCGAGGACGCGCGCGGCGCCGTGCTTCTCCTGCAGTCCCAGGGTCGCGCCGTGCACGCCGCCTTTGGGACCGACGTCCTCGCCAAACACCACCATCCGCGGGTTGAGGCCGAGCTCCACATCCAGCGTGCGCCGGATGGCCGTCAGCATGTTGATGCGCACCGGCTCCGGCCGCGGCTCGCGGGCTCCCGGCGGAAACTCGTACCCCGCGGCCGCGAGACCGCCCTGCTCCTGGACCTCCGCCGCGCCCTCGGCCGTGGAGTCCGCAAATACGTAGCGTGTCAGCGTCTGCGGGTCCGGGTGCGGGCGCGCCAAAGCGCCCGCCACCGCCGCCTCGACGTCACGGCGCGCATCGGTCGCCAACTGAGTCCAGTCCTGCTCCGACAGGATGCGAGGCACGAGAAACCGCTGCAGCCGATTCAACGGATCGCGTGCGCGCTCGAGCGAGAGCGTCTCGGGCGACTTGTAGGCCTGCGTATCCTGCCCCGAGTGTCCGCAGAGCCGCGGCACCGTCAGGCGCAGGAGCACGGGCCCGCGATCGTCCCGCACGCGGCTCACGGCTTCGGCCACGAGCTGCGCGGCCTGGAGCGGATCGGCGCCGTCGCCTTCGAGCAGGGTCAGGCCCGAGAACGAGCGCAGGTTGGCGGCGATGTTGCCTCCGGGTGTCTGCAGCTGTGACGGCACGGAGATGCCGAAGCCGTTGTCCTCGATGTAGAAGAGCAGCGGCAGCTGCAACGTGGTCGCCATCGTGAGCGCCGACCAGAATCCGCCGGTGGCGACCGAGGCATCGCCGCCCAGAACGACGGCGATGCTGCGCTCGTAGCCGGACTCTCCCAGCACTTCCCGGTGATAGCGGATCGCCTGCGCCCAGCCCGCGGCGGGGGTGTACTGCGCGCCCACGCCGCCGCACGCGGGCAGCACGGTGGCGCCGCCCCGTCCGGGCTTGTTGAAAACCACACCGATGTCGCGGCCGCCGCTGAAGGAGCCCGCACGCGCGAGCGGCCCCGCGGCGGCATCCTCGAGCGCCACCCCGAGCGCCAACATCACCGGACGCGAGCGGTAGTACACCGTGACCCCGTCGTGGGGATCCGTGAGCTGCAGCCCGAGCAGGATCTGCGCGAAGTCGTGGCCGCGCGCCGAGAACTGATAGAGCACCTGCCGCTGCGGCAGGAGGCGCGACTCCTCGACATCGTCCAGGGCGCGGGAAGCGTGCAGCAGGTAGGTCACCCGCCGCCAGTCAGGCTCCCGGTCCGGGGATGGGGCCGCGCCGCTCAGGCGTGAGGCCGGAGACGCAAGGGCCGGCATGGGGGCTCTCCGAGGGTCGGCATTGCGGATAGCGTAGGGTCGGCCTGCGGAAATGGGCTTGCGTTCATTGCTTAAATTGAGTATCTGCTGGCAATATTCTTGCTCGTAATCAAGTCCGTGGATGAGAATCATGCCAAAACCGCTCGATCGGCTCGATTGCCGCATCCTCAATGAGCTGCAGTCCGATGCCCGCATCTCCAACCAGGAGCTGGCCCAGCGGGTGGGACTCTCGCCCGCGCCCTGCTGGCGGCGCCTGCGCCGCCTGGAGGAGGAAGGGTTCATTGCGGGCTACGCCACCCTCCTGTCCGCGCCGGCCATCGGGCTGCCCATCCAGGCCTACGCACTGGTCTCGCTCGAGAACCACCATCCGCAGACGCTGCGCCAGTTCGACCAGCTGGTCCGGGAGCGGCCGGAAGTGCTGGAGTGCCATTCCACGAGCGGCCCGAACGACTATCTGCTGCGCATCGTCGCGGCCAGCATGGAGGCTTACGAGCAGTTCCTCTCCACCCGCCTGCTGCCGCTGCCCGGCGTGCGCTCGGTCAATACGAGCTTCGTGCTGCGGACGAAGAAGTTCACGACCCAGCTGCCGGTGATGGTTTCCTAGGAAACCATCATCCCAGCTCGCGCAGATCCTCCGGCGAGAGGCGCGCGGAAGCGGCCGCCACGTTCTGCTCCAGATGCTCGATCGAGCCCGTCCCCGGGATCGGCAGCATCACCGTCGAGCGCGCGAGCAGCCATGCAATCGACGCCTGACCGGCGGTGATGCCGTGCCGCCCGGCGACCCGCTCGAGCGCGCGCATGGGGCCGCGCGCGTGCCGTCCGGAGCCGAGCGGAGCCCACGGGAGGAAGGCGATGGCCTGGCGCTCGCAATAGGCGAGCACCCCGTCGGAGTGCCGGTCCTCCAGGTTGTAGCGATTCTGCACGGAGACGATCGGTGTCAGCCGCTCACAGCGCTTCAGCTCCGCGACGCTGACGTTCGAGACCCCGATGTGCCGGATCTTGCCCTCGCTCTGCAGCCGCACGAGCTCGCCGATCGAGTCCTCGAGCGGCACCTTCGGATCGGGCGCGTGCAGCTGATAGAGGTCGATGCGCTCGCGCCGCAGCCGTATCAG
>JASHVV010000379.1 GCA_030044385.1 Gammaproteobacteria bacterium | reverse complement strand
CTAGGCGCTGGGTACTTACTGCCTCCCCGAGCCGCTTCTCGAATTCCCGGAACAGTTCCTTCATCGCGCTCAAGACTTCCGTCGCCTCGGCCTCGAGGCGCTCGATGGCTGGGTCGTTCATGCGCCCTCTCCCGTGCTCTGTTGGTTCTTTCTACGCTCGCCTTCAGGGCTCGAGCCCGTGGTCCTTCTTTTGCGTTTGGGTACGCTGCTTTTTCCGCTCGAGGCCCCGCTTCCTTTCGTCAGCACGTTCGCGCTCGAGTGCGGCCTCGCGCGCTGGCCGTTCTCGCTCGCGCTCGGCGGCAAGCTCCTCGGTGCGCCGATCGACATTCCTGCGCAGCCGTTCGGTCGCCGTCAAGCCCGCGCTTTCCGTGATGCTGGACGCGGAGGACGGTGCCGTCAGAGCTTGCAATCGCGCCGGGCCGGCGTGAAAGGCCACGGCATCCCCGGAGTCGAACCCGCGGCCGCGATCGGGTAGATCGGCGAGATTGCCGACGTAGATGTTCTTGCGATCGTGCATCAGAAAATGCTCGCCACCGGCACCGACGAAGATGCCGCGGTACTCCTGACCGGGCTCGGTGGTCGCCACATAGCGGTCCTGCCAGTCAATTTCCGGCGTCCGGTTCGCTTCCAGAAAGCGAGTCGCCGTCCGCAGCGCCTGACTGCGTGCAGGGTCCAGCAGCTCGGCGAGCATGCGACGCACCGGCTCGTGGTCGCCGGTGCTGGCGGCGATCGACACGACCGTCATGCGCTCTCGCGAGATGCCTTCGAAGGAGAGCTCGTGGCCAGCCTCTTTGGCGACGTGCTCCCATACCAGACGTTGGGTGCGGCCGTTGCCTTCGCGGAATGGGTGCAGGGTGTTGAGTCGCCCGAAGAACGGCGACAGACCCTTGGCGAACTGCTCACGCGTGAGGCCGCGCAGATAATTCGCCGCAGTCAGGTCCTCGAACAGGCGCTGACCCTCGGCGTCGATCCTTTGCGCGGAAGTGAACTGCACGGCATCGCTCCTGCCTTCGGCGTAGATCGCCCTCGCCAAGTTGATCTCGCGCGGCTTCCCGGCCCACTCATACACGTCTTGGAAGAGATGGCGGTGGATGGCTTTGACCAGTGGGAAACCCTGGACCTGAGGCAGGCCGCTCTCGCGCAGCTCCATCAAGCGGCTATTGACGTGTACCGCTTCCTTTCCCGCCAGGGTTGCGGGATCGCCGCGGATCCCCAGTTTGTTCTGGAGGGTCTTACCGTCGTCCTGCAGGTAGAGGTCAGCCATACCGGCTGCAGGAGCATCGGACGCCGACGGTTACACGCGCGAGGGGCGGCGCCGCGCGAAACCTGGCCGAGTCTTGATGCTGACCCGACGCATGAACTCCGCCCTGTCGATCTCGCCACGCGCGAAGGCATCGAGCACCACGGCATCGTCGGGCCGCTCGTACAAGCCTTCCATCGCGCTCGACACGCGTGCCAAGCGGAGGGCTTCAACACGCCGCGCAACGGTGTCTTTATCGAGTCGAGGCATTTTGGAGGCTCCTTGGAGGGGGTGCCGACTCAAGCTATTTTAGCAAAGACCACGACAGACAGTCCGCCGTGCAGATCGCTCTGGGTGTATATCGCTCATGGGATCACGCGCGCGGAAAACGGCCGCCTCTTGCCGGTGTAGGACTGACCTTTCCGGCTTGACCCCTAATGAAACCAATCACTTACGCTTGCCCTTACCCTGCGTAGGGAAAACCCGGTCAGCGCGAGCGACGACGGACGTCGCGGCCGGCCCTTGATCTGCTGACGCGATGCGACGGAACGGAACTGCGGTCAACACTGCCGCATCCCGGCATCGCCTGCGCTATGAGCGCTTCAGCTTGGCGGCGATGCGGCGATAGGCCTCGCGGAAGGGAATGCCTTCCGTGACCACGAGCCGGTTGGCTTCCTCGGCGGCGTGGATCGCCGGGTCGAGATGAATGCGGTCGGGGCGGAAGCGCATCGCATCGAGGGCGGCAGGGAGAAGGTCGAGGGTCTGCTGCGCGATGTCGATGCCGCGGAACAGAGGGAGTTTCAGCAGCTGCAGGTCGCGCTGGTAGCCCGAGGGGAGCTTGGCGCAGAGGCCGAGCGCTTCCGCGAGGCAGGCTTGCGCCGTGGCGGAGCGGCCGCGGATCAGCTCGAAGACATCCGGGTTGCGCTTCTGCGGCATGATGGAGGAGCCGGTGGTGAAGGCATCCGGCAATTCGACGAAGCCGAACTCCTGCGTGTAGAAGAGCAGCACATCGGCCGCGAGGCGGCCGAGGTCCTGCATGAGGAGCGCCGTCTCGAAGAGCAGGCTCGCCTCCGCCTTGCCGCGCGAGAGCTGCACGGCGGTCACCGGCTGTTGGACCTCGGCGAAGCCGAGCTTGTGTTGGGTCGATTTCCGATCGAGTGGCAGCCCCGGCGCGCCATAACCCGCCGCGGAGCCCAGCGGACTCTTGCTGATGCGCCGGCGAACATGGCGCAGGTTGTCCGCATCATCGCGGATCTCCGCCGCGAAGCCTCCCGCCCAGAGCGGCACCGAGCTCGGCATCGCCTGCTGCATGTGGGTGTAGCCCGGCAACGCAGTGTTCTTTTCACGCTCGCCTAGACGCTCGAGAGCCTCCGCGACATCCACGGCGCCGCCGCTCAGTTCCTCGACCGCATCAGACAGATAAAGCCGCAACGCCGTCAGCACCTGATCGTTGCGCGAGCGTCCGAGATGCACCCGCCCGCCGGCGCCCCCGATACGCTCCGTCAACCTACGCTCGAGCGCCGTCTGCCCATCCTCGTCAGCCAGCTCGATCCGCCACAGTCCGCGAGCATGCTCATCCGCCAGCGCCGTCAGCCCGCCCCGAATCGCCTCCAGGTCGGCCCCCGACAGAAGCTTCTGCTCATTGAGCATTTCCGCATGCGCAATCGATGCGCGCACGTCATAGCGCACCAGCCGCTCATCGAGCGCAAAGTCCTCCCCCGCCGTGTATCGCAACACGCGATCATCGAGAGGCGCCCCCTTGTCCCACAACCGCGTCATCTCTTACCCGCTCCGCACATCAGCCCGCTCGATCCCGTAAGGTGGAGGCTCGGATGAAAGGCCCCTTTCGGGAGCCTGAAAAACAGGACGTTTTTCCGGCAGCCTACAGGGATGTACCCGCGGCGGTCCCGAAAGGGGCTTTTCATCCGAGCCTCCTACGCCCGTACATAAGATCAGCTCTTCGCCCCCTGCTGCTCAGCAGCAGTCAACGCATCGACGTCCGCGACGATCAACGTCCCCGTCCCCTCGTTGGTGAACACCTCCCCAAGGATCCCTTCCGGCGCAGCGTACGACACCACGTGCACCCGCCGCACGCCGCCACGGATCGCGTCCTCGATGGCCTTGGCCTTCGGCAGCATCCCGTCGGCGATGCGCCCTTCCTCGCGCAAGCGTTTCAACCCCTGCAGATCGATGTAGGAAATAAGCGATCCCGGATCGGACAGGTTGCCGAGGATCCCGGGCGCCCCCGTGCAGAGGATCAGCTTCTCCGCGCCGAGGGCCGCGCCGAGGGCCGCGGCGACCGTGTCCGCATTGATGTTGAGCAGCACCCCGCTGTCATCCGCCGAGAGCGGGCTCACGACCGGCATGAGGCCGTTGTCGAGGAGCTTGCGCACCGCCGCCGGGTCCACCTCATCGATGTCGCCGACGAAGCCGTAATCCACCATCTCGCCGCTCGAGGCGATCTTCACCGGCGGCCGCCGATGAGCGCGCACCAGACCCGCGTCGACGCCGCTGATGCCCACCGCCTCGATGTCGAGGTCGCGGCAGATGCCGAGGATGCGGGTGTTGATGAGCCCGTTCAGCACCATCGCGGAGACGTCGATCGACTTCTG
>JASHVV010000378.1 GCA_030044385.1 Gammaproteobacteria bacterium | reverse complement strand
TCCTCGATCATCGCCCTGGCGCCGGCGAGGCCTTCCTCCGCCGGCTGAAAGAGCAGATGCACGCGGCCGTCGAAGCGCCGCGTCTCCGACAGGTAGCGCGCCGCGCAAAGCAACATCGCGGTGTGCCCGTCGTGTCCACAGCTATGGGCGACGCCCGCGTGAATGCTGGCGTGCGGCGCGCCGGATGTTTCCTGGATCGGCAGCGCATCCATGTCGGCGCGCAGGCCGATCGCCCTGTCGGCGCTGCCGGCAGCGATGACACCGACCACTCCGGTCTTGCCGATGCCTTCGTGCACCTCGATGCCCCATTGCCGCAGCAGTCTCGCCACCACCCCCGCGGTCCGCTGCTCGCCGTAGGCGAGCTCCGGATGCCGGTGCAGATCGCGGCGCACGTCCCGCATCTGCACCGCGATCTCGTTGATGCGGGCGAGGAGTGGGGAAGGATCCATCGGGAGATTGTGGCACATCCCGGTATCTGCCGCGGGGGTGTAAGATGCCGCGGCACGGACAAGAATCAGAAGGGCAGGCGCGCATGCGTCGGATCATTCCGGGTCTCCTGATGCTGCTCTGGGGCACCGCCGCGGTGGGTGCGGCCGACGCCGATACCGGCGCCAGGGGCGGCCACGTCGGAAGCCGACTCGCTCTACGGGCGCGGCATCTGCGAGCTGCGCGCGGGCAGGAAGAGCCGAGGGCGCGCCGACATCGAGGCGGCAACGGCGCTCTCATACGCGGTGGCGGACGAGTTCGCCTACTACGGCGTGCGGCCCTGAGATCGTGGCCCAACCCGCACTGAACCGCGTGCTCGGCCTGCGGCATCTCGTGGTGTACGGGATGATCTTCATGGTGCCGATCGCGCCGATGGCGCTCTATGGCTTCGTGGCGCAGGAAAGCCACGGCATGGTGCCGCTGGTGTACCTCATCGGCGTGGTGGCGATGCTGTTCACCGCGCTGAGCTACAAGCGGCTGAGCGCCGTATTTCCCGTCGCCGGCTCGGTATATGCCTATGTGCAGCGCGGGTGGCATCCTTATCTCGGCTTCGTCGCCGGATGGATGATCCTGGCCGATTATCTGCTGGTGCCGGCCTTGCTCTACGTATTCAGCGCTACCTGGCTGCGGGGACTGCTGCCGGCGACTCCGGCGTGGGTGTGGATAGTCGGCTTCATCGCTTTCAACACCGTCGTCAACGTTCTCGGCATCAAGTTGCAGGCGCGGGCGCATTTCATCCTGCTGGTCGTCGAGTTGCTCGCCCTGGCGCTCTTTCTCCTCCTTGCCATCCATTTCGTCTTCGTCGCCGGGCACGGTACCGGCGGCTGGTCGGCGGCGCCCTTCTTCCAGCCGCGGCATTGGAACGGGAACTTCGTCGCCACGGCCACGTCCATCGCGGTGCTGAGCTTCCTCGGCTTCGATGCGATCAGCACGCTGGCCGAGGAGACCCGGAACCCGCGCCGTGACGTGGGCAACGCCACCGTGCTGACACTGGTCCTGCTGGGCGCGATCTTCATCGCGCAGACCTATCTCGCCGCGCTGGCGCATCCGGATTACCGCTCGCTCGACGCGAACCTGGGGTTTTTCGATATCAGCCGGCAGGTCGGCGGCGAATGGCTGTACGTGCTGTTGCTCATCGTCAACGTCATTTCCTCCGGCATCGCCAACGCGCTGTCGGCGCAGCTCGCGATTGCGCGGATCCTCTTCTCGATGGGGCGCGACCGGGCGTTGCCGGGCTCCGATTTCCTGTCGCGCGTACATCCGCGGGTAAGGACTCCGGTCAACGCCACCCTATTGGTCGCGGCGCTCTCGATCGTCGTGGCTCTGGCGGTGCCCGAGGAGGTCATTCTCAAGCTGGTCAACTTCGGCGCGCTCACGGCGTTCATGCTGCTCAATGTGACGGTGTTCGTATTCTTCTATCTCAAGCAGAGGCGGTACCGGCAGGTGCTCAGCTATCTGGTGTTTCCCGCGCTCGGCCTGACCATCGTCGCCTTCGTCTGGTCCGGATTCGATCGCACGACATTCCTCTTCGGCGGGATCTGGCTGCTGGCCGGCCTGGCGGTGGGCGCTTTCAAGTACCGGAATTTCAAGGCGTTCGAATCTGCAATCTGAGGCGCCCGCGCGGCGGCGCGGGCAGAGGGAGTCACATCCATGGCTAGAGATCGTGCGGGGCGAGTCGCAGGGAAAATGGATCCGCTCGTCAGCAAGGCGCATGGCAAGGAGAAGCGCTGGCGCGCCGAATACGCGGCGCTGCGACAGCTCTGCCTCGAGTCGGGGCTCGATGAAGAGCTCAAGTGGGGACAGGCCTGCTACGACCTCAACGGCGGCAACGTCGTTCTGATCCACGGATTCAAGGAGTATTGCGCCTTGCTCTTCATGAAGGGGGCGTTGCTGCAGGACCCCAACGGCATCCTCGTTCAGCAGACCCGGAACGTGCAGGCCGGGAGGCAGCTCAGGTTCGCTTCTCTTGCCGAGATCGGGAAGCAGAAGGCGGTGATCGCGGCCTACATCAGGGAGGCCATCGCCATCGAGAAATCCGGCGTCAAGGTGAAGATGAAAACCGCGGCGCAATTCGCCGTGCCCGAGGAGTTGCAGCGGCGGCTGGAGGCCGAGCCGGCGCTGGCCGAGGCCTTCCGCGCGCTCACCCCCGGAAGGCAGAGGGGCTATCTGCTGTACTTCGCCGCGGCGAAACAGGCGGCCACTCGCGCGGCGCGGGTGGAGAAACATGCGCCCAGGATCCTGAAGGGACTGGGCCTCAACGATCCGTAGGGAGTTTGGGCCCGGTAGGATTCGAACCTACGACCAAGGGATTCACTCTGCCCCGACGTTTCCGCCGGGAGTGGACTATCTCTTCACCCGCGAACGCAGTGCGAAGCCGGATCTCGGCGACTCACCTCGTCCGGGTGGGTGCGGGATGCTCCTGCCTGTGATTAAGGGCGCTCTAGCCCTCAGGTAGTCTCTGCACCTTCCGGCGGTGTACCGCCGGCTCGGCTCAGGATTGCCATGAGCCCGCCGTCATCGGCAGCTCGAAGGTTCCCCTGAATTCATCCCGTCCACTGGGCGCGTTTCCGCGCACAGGCACCTTTTTCGATGAGTCCCCTGCACTAACCGCTGTGCTACAGGCCCAACGCGGAATATTGTACCAATTGCGCCGGGACTGCGTAGGATGCGATGGAGATGGCCACCTATGTCGCCCTGCTTCGCGCCGTGAACGTCGGCGGTACCGGCAAGCTGCCGATGGCGGCCTTAGTGAAGATGTGCGAGGGGTGCGGATTCGAGGGAGTGCGGACATACATCGCGTCCGGCAACGCCGTCTTCGGCAGCAGGCTCAAGGAGAAGAAGGTGAAGGCGTTGCTGGAGGAGCGCATTGCCGCTCACGCGGGCAAGCCTGTGGGTGTTCTCGTCCGGACGGCCGACGAGATGGCCGCCGTGGTCGCCGCCAATCCTTTCCCGACGGCGCCGCCCCGGAGCACCGTCGCCATCTTCCTCGATGAGACCCCCGCGCCCGATGCCCTCGAGGAGGTCAGGGGAAGACGATCCGAGCGGCTCGCCATCGGTGTGCGCGAGATCTACGTGGCCTACGGCGATCGGATGGCGGATTCGAAGCTGGTGATCCCCGCTGCCAGGGCCGGCACCGCACGCAACATCAACACGATCACCAGGCTTGCGGCCATGGCCGCGCTGATCTGACGGCCGGAGTCAGAAGTACATGTTGACCGCTGCCACGGGCGTAACCGTCGCGCCGATGTTGCGCCCCAGCGCGGCGATCCGTGCGCCCGCGATCACGCCCATGCTGCCGCTCCAGTTGTACTCGACCGCGGGAGCGAGGTAGAGCAGGTCGTCCGAACCGGAGTCCTGCACGAGGTATGAAGGCAACACCGAGGGTACGTAACCTCCCTCGACCCGCGTGTTACCGTCGTGCTCCCAGTTGAAGTCCGTCGCGAGCACCCACTGTTGAGTGAGGCTGTACTCGAACGCCAGATCGGCAACGAAGGTCTGGCCGGGACGAGCGCGTCCATTGAACCCGGAGGAGGTGCCGTAGATGCTCATGCCTCGCACTGACGCCCACCGCGATAGCTCATAGGACAGGTCGAGACGGGTGCGCAGGATGCGGCCGTTGGGCATCCAGAGATAGGTCTGCGAGTACAGCGACACCGTGGTCGAATAGGCGCCGCTGCCGAGGGCGCCGTCGGTCTGGCCGTCGAGCCGATCGTACTTCCCCGTCGGAAATGTTTCCCCGATCACGAGCGAAGTCGCAGGCAGCCAGCTCCCCGGCTGAAACTGCGTGAGGCCGTACGCTCCCTGCAGCGTGATGTCACCCATGGTGAATCCCGAGGAGTCCTGTCCCGCGCTCGACTCGTGGAACCCGAGACGCGGAATGAGGCCCAGCGTGAATCCATTCACCAGCCCGTACTCGATGTATGACTGATTGCCGATGTCATGAGCGGCACCGGTGCTGCTCAGCGTTCCGTCCCGATCAAACTGCCCGTACGTGATCAGGTCGTACAGATAAGGCTCGATCAGCCAATGGCCTTGCGGCAGCGTCCCTGCGGCGGGCGCGAGCAACGGGCCCGTCCACCAGGCCTGATCGAGAGATTGCTGCGGCGCCGTGCCGGTATCCGAGGTCGTTCCCGCGGCCGCCGCCGCGCTCATGCCTGCCGCGCCGGCGCCGATTGCACAAACCATGGCTGCGAGCGCTGAGCCGCGGGACCGCCTGGCCGACGTAGGAGTCCATTGCGGTTGCATGGTGGAGCTCACGTTATCATTCTCCATGGTGGGTTGCTTCGTCGCCGGCCGAAGTATTCAGCGGACATGAAGGCTCGTCACGCCTGCCGTCCAACCTGTGCGTCCGACCGGCCGTCGGCGCCCATTGCAATACGTAAGTGCTTACGGATATAGTGCCGCTCTTCGGTGGGCTGGCAGGGTCTGAGGACACATGTTGACGGATCGGCAACAGCAGGCTGCGACACAGATCGCGGAGCGGACGGGCATCGACGCCGCGATGATCGATCGCGTGGTCCGCGCCTTTTACGGCAAGGTCCGGGAGGATGACGTCCTGGCGCCGATCTTTGCCGCGCGGATCACGGATTGGGAGCCGCACCTCGCGCGCATGTGCGAGTTCTGGTCCTCGGTCGCCCTGATGACCGGCATTTATCACGGGCGGCCGATGGAGAAGCATCTGCCGCTGCCCGTCGACGGCCGCCACTTCGACCGCTGGCTGCGGCTTTTTCGCGCGACCGCCCAGGAGGTATGCCCGCCCGCCGCGGCCGCGCACTTCATCGAGCGCGCCGAGCGCATCGCCCAGAGCCTGGAGATGGGAATCGCCGTCAGCCAGGGGGTCCTGCTCACCAAGGGCGCGCGCTTGCGCCGTTCTGACAGCGAAGTCTGCTGGCCTGTCGACTCGCAGAGCCGGGAGGTCCGGCAGACGTAGCGGCGCCGCAGACTCGGCAGGCGCGGCGGGCCGCCGCCGGTGCGCAGGCCGCGGCGGAGGGCTTCCCATGGCGACACTGCACGACTACGGCTCACTCCTTCTCGGCTCGCGCCTGCGCAAGGTGAGCGAGGCGCTCTACGCCGGGGTCGATGAGGTCTATCGCAGCGCCGGAGTCGAGCTGCCGTCGCGCTGCTTCCCCATCCTCTTTCTGCTGCGCGACCACGGCAGGCTCGGCATCTCGGAGCTGGCCGAGAAGCTGGGCCAGACCCATCCCGCGGTGAGCCAGATGAGCCGCAAGCTCCTGCGCCACCGTGTCGTGACCGAATCGCCCGATCCCAAGGACGACAGGCGAAGGCTCCTCTCGCTGTCGCCGCGCGGCCGCAGTGTCATGGCCCGCCTGGAGCCGGTCTGGAAGGCGATCGTCGCCGCGGTGGCCGACCTCGAGTCGGATAATCCGCTTTCCAGACATCTGACGGCCATCGACCACGCCCTCGAGGCGCGCGGTTTCGCCGCCCGGATCCGCGCCCGGCTCGAGGAGGTTGGCGAGGGGCGCTGAGCGTCCTTGCGCCGTACCTACCCCTGTGTTAGCTTGACCGCGATGGCAGTCCCGCTCCGCAACGCGACCCTTGCTCCGACCCGCGCCGCCGCGCGCCGGTCGCTGCCTGCGCTGCTGCTGCGCCGCCCGGCGCAATAACTCCACGCGCCACCAGTCGGCGCCAACAAGACTGGACCTCGACTCCCCCGCCACGGGGAAGCTGCGCGCTTTCGTTCCGTCGCGCCGGGCGCTTTGCGCCGCGGGCGCGCGAGGCAAACTCATGCTCATCGATCCTGCCGCCAAGTACCGCCCATTCCCGCCCGTGGATCTGCCCGATCGCCAGTGGCCGTCGCGGCGCATCGCCACTGCTCCCGTCTGGTGCAGCACCGACCTGCGCGACGGCAACCAGGCCCTGTTCGAGCCCATGGGACGAGCGCGCAAGCTGCGCCTGTTCGAGGTGCTGCTGACGATCGGCTTCAAGCACATCGAGGTCGGTTTCCCTTCGGCGTCGCAGGTGGACTTCGACGTCTGCCGCGCGCTCATCGAGGAGGAGAGAATTCCCGAGGACGTGACGGTGATGGTGCTGACGCAGGCCAGGGAAGAGCTGATCGAGCGCACGGTCGCGAGCCTGCGCGGCGCGCGACGCGCCATCGTGCACGTCTACAACGCCACCGCCCCGGCGTGGCGGCGGATCGTATTCGGCATGACGGTCCCCGAGGTCATGCAGCTCATCGACCGGCAGATCCGCTTCCTGCGCGAGCTGACCGAGCGCGAGTCGCGGACCGAGTGGCTGCTGGAGTATTCGCCGGAGACTTTCTCGGCGACGGAGCTCGAGGTGTCGCTCGCGGCCTGTCACACGGCCATGCGCGCCTGGGGCGCCGGGCCCGGCCGGCCGGTGATCCTCAACCTGCCCAACACCGTGGAGTGCGCCACCCCCAACGTCTACGCCGACCAGATCGAATGGATGCACCGCAACCTGGAGAGCCGTGAGCACGTGACGCTTTCGGTCCATCCGCACAACGACCGCGGCACGGGGGTCGCGGCGGCGGAGCTCGCGCTGATGGCCGGCGCGCAGCGGATCGAAGGGTGCCTGTTCGGCAACGGCGAGCGCTGCGGCAACGTGGATCTGGTGACCCTGGCGCTGAACCTCTACTCACAGGGAATCGATCCGCGGCTCGACTTCTCCGACATCAACTCCATCGCGCGCGTCGCCGAGGAGTGCACCGGATTGCCGATTCATCCGCGGCATCCCTATGTCGGCGACCTGGTGTTCACGGCGTTCTCGGGCTCACACCAGGATGCGATCAAGAAGGGGTTCGCGGCTCGCGATGAGGGCGGCCTCTGGGAAGTGCCTTATCTGCCGATCGACCCCGCGGACCTCGGGCGTACCTATGACACGGTGATCCGCGTCAACAGCCAGTCGGGCAAGGGCGGGATCTCCTACCTCCTCGAGCGCGATCACGGCGTGGTCGTGCCCCGCCGGATGCAGGTGGAGTTCAGTGCGGTGGTCCAGGCGCATGCCGATGCCGCCGAGACGGAGATCGCCTCCGCCCAGCTCTGGTCGCTCTTCCAGGCCACCTACCTGCAGGCTGCTGCCGGCATGGGCTATCTGGGTCACCATCTGTTCGAGGCCGCCGGCGCCGCGCAGGGCATCGAGCTCGAGCTGCAGGCCGGCGCCGAGCGACTCCGCCTGCGCGGCAAGGGCAACGGCCCGATCGCGGCCACGCTCGATGCGCTGGGTGAGGCACTGGGCCAGCCGCTGCGGGTCGATTCCTACGAGGAGCGCTCCCTGGGCAGGGGAGCGGACGCCTCGGCGCTGGCGATCGTGGAGGCCGCCCGGGCGGGGGTCGCCGGCACGCGCTTCGGGGTCGGTATTCACCAGAATATCGTGACAGCCTCCGTCCTGGCGGTGCTGAGCGCCGCTGCGCGGCTCGGCGTGACCCCAGCCGACCTCATGGCCGAGCCCTTATTCAGGTAGCCTAGCCGGCTTCCGCGCCCGTCCTCACGGCCGTGCCACAGGGCTGTAACTTTTCGGCGTCCGCCGTGTTCTTGCCTCAAACGATGACACACCCGTGCAACTGGCAAGCCACCGGCCCGTCGACCCGAATGAGTTCGCAGCGTTTATGCGCGCCTATCAGGACATGGTTTTCTCGACTGCCGTCCGCCTGACGGCCAATCCTGCCCAGGCAGAGGACATCAGCCAGGAAGTGTTCCTCAGGGCCTATGAGGGCTTCGACCAGCTGCGCTCGAGCCCGAAGGTCGGCGGATGGCTGAAGACCGTCGCCACGAACCTGACGCTCAACCACCTTACCCGGCACCGGAAGCGCTGGCGTCTCTTCTCGGAGGTGTTCTCCGACGACAGCCGGGATGAGGAGCTGGAGTCTGCCGCCGCTGTCTTCGACAACGTCCTCACTGAAGTGGAGGCGGACGAGCGGCGGGCGCGGGTGGAGAAGGCGCTGGAGCGCCTCCCCGATCACCAGCGCATTCCGCTGGTGCTATACCATTACGAGGAGATGCCCTATCAGGACATCGCGGACCGGCTGGGTATCTCCCTCGCCAAGGTCAAGACCGACATTCTTCGGGGAAGAGTCGCCATGGCGGGCCTCCTGACCCAAAGTGGTCTGGGCGCCTCGGACGGTCAGCCCCGCGACCCCTCTGCCACACGCGGTGCGCAACCATGAGCTCACGTGATCAGACTGATGAGAAGCTCGAGCGGCTGGTAGGCCAGGCGTTGCGGGACCAGCCACTGCGGCGTGCGCCGGCAGCGCTCGAGATGCGGGTGCTCGGCGAGCTCGCGGCGCGAGCCCGGCTGCCGTGGTGGCGCCGCGGGATTGCATCGTGGCCGGCCGGCGTGCGTATCCCGGTCGTGGTCGGGTGTGCCGTGTGCGTGCCCCTGGTATGGGTGCTCTCCGTGTGGCTGGCGGGGCGCCTGGTCGCCGTGGCGACCCATCCCGGCGTCGCGGCGCCGATCAGCAATCTGTTGGACGCCGGGCACGTCATCGCCTCGCTCGGCGCGATCGCCGCTCACGTCATCCAGAGCATTCCGCGCGAGTGGCTGCTCGGCGGCATCCTCGCCACCGGCACGCTTTACGCCGCGCTCTTCGCGCTGCTTGCGGTCGGCTACTCGTTGCTCTGGCCCCGGTCCGAATATTCCAAGGCCCATCTCACATGAAGAACATCCTCCACTGGTTGTCGGTTTGCGTGGCTGCGGCATGCCTCTACGGCTGCAGCGTTCCGGCGCAGGCGCAGAACGGCACCGGCTCGACCAGCGTCACGGTGACGACGGACGGCGGCCACGTGATCATGGATGCCACGCGCAGCCAGAGCGACCGCGACATCGTCGCGGTGGGACACAACTCCGAGTTGCCCGCCGGTCAAACTGCCGAGGACGTCGTCGCGGTGATGGGCAACAGCCGGGTGGACGGCGATGCGACCGACGCTGCCGTCGCGATCATGGGCGATCTGACCGTGAATGGGACGGTCGGCAACGGAGGCGCGGTCGCCGTGATGGGTGACGCTTACATCAACGGCAAGGTCAACGGCGACGTCGTCGCGGTCATGGGCGACGTGACGCTCGGACCGCAGGCGGTGATTGAGGGCGAGGTCACGGAGGTCATGGGGACTTTCCACAGCAACCCCTCGGCGATCGTCCAGGGCGGCACCGTCCACGTCCTCTCCGGATGGTTCGGCGATATTGGGGGCCTGCGCCCCTGGTTCGAGCATTGCCTGCTCTTCGGGCGGCCGCTGGCACCCACCCTCGATGTGGCCTGGGCGTGGTGGCTGGCGCTCGGCACGCTCGCTTTCTATCTACTGATTGCCGCAGTGTTTCACGACGGCGTGCGGCACTGCGTGCGGACCCTGGAGTCGCATCCCGGGCCGTCGATTCTCGCCACCATCATCGTGGTGCTGCTCGTGCCGGTGGTGCTGTTGGCGCTCCTCGTCACGGTGGTCGGCATCGCCGTGATTCCCATCTTCTGGTTTGCGCTCCTCTGCGCCGGGGTCTTCGGCCGGGTCGTTGCGCTCGGGTGGCTCGGCGGCAGGTGCCTGCGGCTGGCCAACCCCGGAACGTCGCTGCCCGTTGTCGATGTGCTGGTGGGAGGGATCCTCGCGCTCGCGCTCTACATGGTTCCGGTGCTCGGGTTCTTCGTCTATGCGCTCCTCGGCGTGTTCGGATTCGGCGCCGTGATCTACGCGCTGTTGCTCGCGCTCAAGCGGCAGCCGGCCAAGCCCGGCGCCGGCAGGGCTTACGCGGGCGCTGCGGGTACCGGTGGACCGAGCGCGAGCGCCGCGGCGAGCATGGCCCCGCCGCAAGTGCAGATGGGCACGGAGCCCCCGCCCCCGCCGCCTCCGCCGCCCCCGCCGCCTGAAGTTTCGGCAGCGGCCGTGGCGCCCGCCCTGTTCGATATCGCAACGCTGCCGCGCGCGGGATTCTGGATCCGGATGCTGGCGCTGCTGATCGATCTCATCCTCGTCGCCGTCGCGCTGGGCTGGCTGCTGGGCCATGGCTCGAGCGTGCTGCTGATCCTCGCGGCCTATGGCGCCGTGATGTGGAAGCTGAAGGGAACGACGATCGGCGGCATCGTCTGCGATCTGAAGGTCGTGCGCATCGGCGGCGGGCCGCTCGACTGGGGGAGCGCGATCATCCGCGCCCTCGG
>JASHVV010000377.1 GCA_030044385.1 Gammaproteobacteria bacterium | reverse complement strand
GCTCCAGCGCAGCCGGGATGGCCACCCTCGGGCCCACGCCCATGATGGCGGGCGGAACTCCCTTGACGGCGAAGGTGACGTAACGGGCGAGCGGCGTCAGGCCGTAGCGCTCGAGAGCGGCTTCGGAGACGAGCACCATCGCGGCTGCGCCGTCGGAGGTCTGCGAGCTGTTGCCGGCCGTGACGGTTCCCTTCGCGTCGAACACGGTCTTCAACCTTGCGAGCGCCTCGGGCGAGGTGTCGGCGCGGGGACCCTCGTCCCGGCTCAGGGTCTTCCTCGAGCAGCGCACCTCACCGGACTCCAGGTCCGGCGTCCGCGAAGTGACCTCGATGGGCGAGATCTCGGCGGCGAAGGCCCCGGATGCGGTCGCCGCCACCGCGCGCCGGTGCGACTCCAACGCGAAGGCGTCCTGATCCTCCCGGGAAACCTTCCACTGCTGCGCAACCTTCTCCGCCGTGATGCCCATCCCGTAGGCGATGGCATGATTCTCCTCCTTGGCGAAGATTTCCGGATTCAATGACACCTTGTTGCCCATCATCGGCACCATCGACATCGACTCGCTCCCGCCCGCGATGACCACATCGGCTTCGCCCACCCGGATGCGATCGGCGGCGACCTGTAGCGCATTCAAGCCCGACGAGCAATACCGGTTGATCGTGACGCCGGGCACCGTCTCCGGCAGGCCTGCGAGGAGCGCGGCGTTACGAGCCATGTTGAGCCCCTGCTCCGCCTCGGGAAACGAGCAGCCGACGACGATATCTTCGACCTGCCCCGGCCCCATCGCCGGCACCTGCGCGAGCACGCTCTTCACGACGTGAACCAGCATGTCGTCCGGCCGCACGTGGCGCAGCATGCCGCGCGGCGCCTTGCCGACCGGCGTACGGGTGACCGCGACGATGTAGGCTTCTTGAATCTGTCTCGACATGATCTTGCGTCCTCCGCAGCCGGGTCAATTTCGCAGCGGCTTGCCGGTGGCGAGCGTATGGGCGATGCGCTCCTGCGTCTGCGGATTCCTCAGCAGCTCCAGGAAGTGCCGGCGCTCGAGCGCGAGTATCCAGTCCTCGTCCACCTCCGTACCGGCCTCCACATCGCCGCCGGTCATGACTTCGGCGATCCGCGAGCCGATCTGGAAGTCGTATTCGCTGATGAAATGACCTTCCAGCATGTTGATGAGCCGTCCTTTGATCGAGGCGGCTGCGGCGCGGCCGGCGACCGCGAAGCGTCCGCCCGGCAGGGGCGGGCGATACCCGGCCTCGTGCAGCGCGAGCACCTGCTGTCTGGCCACGTGGAGGAGCTCGCCGGCGTTGAACACCACGATGTCGCTCGGGCGCAGCAGCCCGCGCTCCCGCGCCTCGAGGCCGCTGCCGGCCACTTTGGCCGTCGCGACCATCATGTAGTAATCCTCGAGCGACGCCAGCAGATCCCCCTTGCTCTCCCGCGCGGCGCGCAGCGCGAGCTCCTTGCAGCCACCGCCCGCCGGCAGCAGTCCGACGCCCGCCTCCACCAGGCCGACGCGGGACTCGAGTGCCGCGACGACCCGATCGCAGTGCATGACGAACTCGCATCCGCCGCCCAACACGTAACCCTGAGTCGCGGCCACGGTGGGAATGCGGCTGTAACGCAGGCGCATCGAAGTCCTTTGGAAGAGCGCGACCACACCCTCGATGCTGCGCCAGTCGCAGGCCGCGAGCTGCAGACGCAGCGAGTCGAGATTGGCGCCGACCGAGAACGGGGCGTCGGGCTGCCAGATGACGAGCCCCTTGTAGCCCTCCTCCGCGATGTCGATCGCATGATTCAGGCTCTCGAGCACCCCCGGACTGATCGTGTGCGCCTTGGTCCTGAAGGAGACTGTGAGGATCTCATCGGCCGTGGCGAGCACGCGAACGGCTGTATCCTCGTACACCGTCTCGCCGACCTGACCCCTGTCCTCCCCGAGCACCACCTCGGGCCAGAGCTGGCGTCGATACACGTCCAGCGTCGAGCGGGCGACCAGGGCGCTCGAGGCGGCATCGTAGGAGCCCTCAGGGAAGTGCACTCCCGTGCGTCCCGGCTCGAGCGCCCAGGCCGGAAGCGGTGCGCGCGCGAGCGCCCTGCCCGCGGCAACGTCCTCGTCGATCCAGGCGGTCACCCGCGGCCAACCGGCCGCCTGCCAGATCTCGAACGGACCCTGCTTCCAGCCGAAGCCCCAGCGCATGGCAAGGTCGACATCGCGCGCGCAGTGCGCGATGTCCTTCAGGTGATACGCACTGTAGTGAAACACATCGCGGAAACACGCCCAAAGAAACTGAGCCTGCGGATGTTTGCTCGCCCGCAGGCGCCGCAGCTTCTCCGCCGGCCCATCCAGCTCGAGGATCTCGATCACGGCGGCATCGGCCCTACCGCCCGCCTCGACGAACTCGCCGCTTGCGGGCTCGAGCACCCTGAGATCGTTGCCCTTCTTCCGATAGATGCCGCTTCGGGTCTTGGCGCCCAGCGCCCCTGCCTCGATGAGCTTCGTGAGCCACGGCGGCGAGCGGAAGAGATCGTGCCACGGGTCCTGCGGCAGGCTGTCCTGCATGGTCCTGATCGTGTGCGCGAGGGTGTCGAGACCCACGACATCGGCAGTCCGGAAAGTCGCCGACTTGGGCCGTCCGAGGCTCGGGCCCGTGAGGTCGTCGACGACGTCGAAGGGAATGCCGAACTTCCCGGCATTGACCATGGTTGCCAACATCGAGAATACGCCGACGCGGTTGGCGACGAAATTGGGCGTGTCCTTGGCGCGGACGACACCCTTGCCGAGCGTCGTGACGAGGAAACGCTCGAGGTCATCGAGCACGGACGGCAGCGACTCCCCGCAGGGGATGATCTCCGCAAGGTGCATGTACCGCGGCGGATTGAAGAAGTGCACACCGCAGAACCGCGGCCGCAGCTCCGGGGGGCACGCCGCGGCGAGCTTCGCGATCGGCAGCCCCGA
>JASHVV010000376.1 GCA_030044385.1 Gammaproteobacteria bacterium | reverse complement strand
ACGCTGTGCGCGGCGGAAAGCGAGACCGCCGAAGCGTACGTCCCATTCGAGACCGCGGCAGGCACCTCGAGCAGCCGCTCATGAGTTGCAGGGCCCTCTCCGTGCAGTGTGAAGGCCGACAGCCGCGTCGAGCCGGCGGCGAGGGAGGAGACCAGCAGAGTGTGATTTCCGGTCCAGGTCAGCCACGACGGCGAGATGCCGATCGCGGGCGTGACATTCACCGGCTGGCCGCCGTCAGCCGCGACGAGGTAGATATCGCCCGCCGTTGCCCCTTGATCGCTCATCAAGCCGCCGATGAGTGCGATCTGCGACCCGTCCGGCGACCACCGTGGCAGTGCGATCTGCAGGCCGTGCAACGGGCCGGAAACCGATGCCGGGTCGAGCGCGACCCTGGGCGGCCTCCCGGGAATCTGCGTGTAGAGCCTGGCCACCCACCAGTTGTCACGCCCGGGAGGCGGCGCTCCGATATAGGCCAGCCGGCCGCCTGCGGGCGACCAGTCGTATTCATAGACGAAGACCGATGCCGGTGTAACCTGGCGCACGTCTCCGCCACCCGCCGGCAACATCGCGACTCCCTGAAGCTCGACCCCGGTCTCTCCGATGACACCGACCTGCGCTTTCGTGGCGGACACCGCGCTGACGGGATGCACGTCACCCTTCACGTAGAGAAAGCTGAGCGCCGCGCCGTCCGGCGTCCAGGCGAGCCGATTGACCAGGCCCTGCAGGTGCGAGATACGCCGCGCCCCGGTGCCGCGGGCGGCAACCTCATAGATATCGAGCTGGTCGGCGCCCTTTGCGGCCTGGTTGCAGTTGGACAGGAACGCCAGCGTCGCGCTGTCGGGCGACCACTGCAGATTGCTGTACTGGCACGACTCGACCGATTGCGGGATCGTCACGGTCAGTACGTGCGCGCCATCCGCGCCGGCGATCTGGAGGATCTGACCCGGCGTGCCGCCGCCGGCCGGCGCCTTCCCGGTCACCGTCCACGCGACGGATTTTCCGTCCGGAGAAACCGACACCGCGAGGAAGCGCCGCACGTCCCGCAGGCGGTGCATGATCCGGGCAATGCGCGGATCATTCTGCTCCGCGGACGCGGCAGTCGCGGCCGAGGCGGCATGCGAGATCAGGCCGGCGCCCAGAAGAGCGAGCGCCGCGCCCGATAAAAAGAGGCCCGGGTGCGGTTTCAAATGCGCGTCTCCCCGCTGCAGGAACGATCGGAGAGAATGTTAACACGCACGCACCCGCGCTACCCGGCGCCGGACCGCCGGGCTCGAGCGTTTCGGCGCATTCTCCTCAGCGCCCGCCGGCTCGGCAGACTCCCGTCCGGCTGTCGATCGACCCGCAGACATACGCGACGCCGCGGTAGACCGTGCCATAGGTCGGCCCGGCGATCGTCGTGAACGTCTCGCGCGACACCTCCCCCGTCATCGCCGTGGCGCTCAGTCGGTCCGTGATCCGTACCACCTCGTTGGGGTCAGCACCGTTGTCGCCGGAAGCGCTGGATGTGGAAGTCGTCGCCCACAAGGTTACGGCGCCGTCCGCGCTCACAACGCCCGCGAGATTGCGCAGCCCGATCGTCGTCACCGCCGGGTAGGGTCCGTCGTATCCGTTCAAGTGGCTGTCCACGGCCCCGATGAGGCCGTTCGTGAGCACATAGTCGAGCTGCCACGTTCCGCCGACCAGTGTCCACTTCTCGAGTCCGGCGTGCTGAGCGGCATCGACGCTCGAGCCCGTGCCTTCGTCGGTAACGTATATCGTCGTGGCGTTGGCGAAGAAGACCGCGAACGGCGTGAAGTTGCCGCCGGTCACCCGCGCCGAGTCCGTCGGGAAGCCGGGCACCACGCTGATCGAAGTCGCGGCCGCGTCTGCCACCGTGGGCAGCCCCGCGACGGTGTAGACCGTATCCATGCCGTTGCTGCCGCTGCCCTTGGTGAAGTACAGCGCCCCGCCGAATTCCGTCACGCCGCGATAGTTGTTGTCCTTGCCCGGCTTGTCCGGCTTGCCTTTGTCGAGGGGGTATTGCAGCAGCGGGTCCACCTCGGCGGAATCGCCTGCCGGCACGGGTACCTCGGCCCGTGGAGCATCGATCGGCTTGACGACTTCCAGGCCGGTAGTCTCGGTCACGTCGGGATTCGTGCCGTTGTTCGCCGACCCGAATTCCGTGGCGTTGCCGTTATTCGCATTCCCGACCATGTAATAGAGACCGTTGGCGGCAAGCAGCGCGGAGCGGCCGTTATCGCCGCCATAGTCGATGGTCGGCGTGTATGTGAAGCGACCACGCGCGTCCACCGTCACGATGGTACGGGCAAACGCGTAACTGTCGCCAAAAGCGAAGGTGACCGGGTTCGTGGGATCCTGTCCCGGAACGGCGTCTGCATTGGAGGCGTCGAGGGCCCCAACGCCGGCGCCGGCGTATCCGCCGAACACGAGGCGGCTCCACGGGCCTGCGCCCGCGATGTGCAGACCCAGCTCCGATTTGGAGCTGAAGCTCGTAACGACCTGATCGCTCGGGACCCTCAGAGCTCCCAGCACGCGGCCGCTGCGGGGATCGACATCCGTCAGGAGAATCGGCGAGGTCACCCCGAAACTGGCGTCCACCGACGCGTTGTTCCAAACGTCTACGTAATTATTGCCCGCCACCGCGGCGGTAGTCGCAGTCGCCGAGTTCGGCAGCGTCGTTCCGACCGTCAGCGCGGCGACGGCGCCCTGGGTACGATCATAGATGCTGCTGCTGATGATCAGCGAGTCAGGCAGCAGGAACGGCTGATCCGCTCGGGCGTTCGGGATCGTCGCCGCGCTCGCCAGGAGAACACTCGGTATGGCCAGCTGCAGTGCCGCATGAACGGTCGGTCGGATGATTCGCATGGCGCCTCGGCTTCGGTGTGGAGAGACATCGCTCCACACTCTAGGCGCGGACTGTTACGTCGCCGTTTCGCCCGCAGCGTCACAGGTCGTAGGCGATCCCCGCATAGAACTGGCGGCTCAGCGCGGGCTCGATCTTGCCGCCCGAGATGAAGACGCGCGAGTAGTACTCCCGGTTGGTCAGGTTGGAGATGCCCCCGATCACCCGCCAGTGCCCGGCGAGCCTGTACTGCGCGGAGAAGTCGGCCACGGTATAGGCCGGAATCCGGGCCGGCGTCCCCGGTCCGATGCTCGCCGGCGCCGCGATGCCCGCGTCGCTGGCCTGAAAGTACTGCGAGCCGACGGCATCCACGACCAGGCTCAGCTTCAGGCCCGGCGCCTCGCTCAGCGTGAGCCCGCCTTTGAGCACGTAGTGCGGCGCGTAGGGCGGCGTCTTGCCCGCCTGCCCGGCGGTGATGCTGCTCGTGTAGACCGCGTTCAGCAGGCTCGCGTTGGCAAAGGCCGCCAGGTGCGCGCCGGCGGGCGCAGCCGGCAGGAGCTGAAACAGATCGTACGACGTCTCGGCCTCGACGCCGCGGCTGCGCTGGTCGCCGGTATTGACGCTGATGGACTCGGTCGGAGTGAGCGGCAGGGTCTCGATACTGTTCTTGACGTCGACCTGGAACACGCTGGCATCGTAGTAGAAGCCGGTTATCGGCCAGCCGTGCACGCCCGCCTCGTAGGTGAGGTACTGGGTCGGATCCGGATTGTTGTTGGGCGCGAACTTGCCGAACGGGCTGGCCACGTCGAGGTAGCGCATCGGCCGGAAGCCCTGCGAGATGTTGATGTAGGTCTCGTTGCCGCGGCCGAAGTCGTTGCCGATGCCGATGCCGAAGAGCGGAATGTTCTTGCGCCAGACGCCGTTCACGAGGTAGGGATGCGGAGCCACGGTCTCGTCGCTATCGATCTGCTCGTGGTTGAAGCGGGCCGACGTGACCACGTGAAACCGCCCGAAGCGGTACAGATTCTCGGCGAACACCGCCGCGTAGTGCGAGCTGCGCTCGTCATTGTAGATGAGCGTGCCGCCGGGGCTGTACGGGTCGGCCAGCGGATTCGCGCTGTTGAATTCCTGGTAGGGACTGGTGGACTCATAGGCCGTGTAGCCGACCGTGAAGGCGCCGCCCCGCCCATAGTGGTGTATGAACCGGCCGTCGAGCCCCGTGTAGTGGAAGCGCTGGCCGGCCACGGTCGTGCCGGTGGCCACGGGCGTGGTGATGAGCGCCGTGGTATCCAGGTAGTTGCCGGACCGCGTGATCAGGTCCTGGTAGCCCGACCACAGCTTCTGCACGTACAGGTCCCGGCTGTCGAACTGGTTGCTGTAGGTGAGGACCCCGGTGTAGCGGTGCTCCCAGTCGCGATCGTCGGGCGAGGTGGTCTGGTTGGGATCGGCCTTGAACTGCGCGTAGTCCATGAACCCGGCGATGCCGCTCTCGAGGGAGTAGGCATGCACCGCGAGGCCGAGCTTCTGCCGGCTGTCGATGGAGTAGTCGAGATCGAGGTCGCCGGAGTTGAGGTCATAGTCGCCGTTGGCCCGCTGGCCGTCGGACTGCCGGTGCGAGAAGTCCGCGCGGTAGCCGATCGGGCCGGCCGGCCCCGAGATCGAGTCGTAGGTCGAGTAGAGCCCATCGCTGCCGCCCACCTGCTGAATCGTCCCCGTGGTCGTGGGCGTCGGCTCCTTCGAGACGAAGTTGATGACCGGCTCCGGCTCCGGACCGTAGAGCAGACCCGAGCCGCCGCGGATCATCTGCACCTGGGAAATGGTCTCGGGATCGGGGATGTAATAAAGCGTCGGATAGCCGATCCAGTCCATCTCCATGGGAATGCCGTCCTGCATGAGCAGGACGTACTCGCTCTCCTGCGGGTTGCCGAGGCCGCGGTAAGTGACGTTGAGCTCGGTGGGATTCTGCTGCTCGGCGAGCACGATGCCCGGCATCCGGTCGAACAGCTCGCGCTCGTGGTTGTCGATGATGGGCGGCTGATCGCCGAGCTGCACCACGGTCGTCTTCTTCGTGACCGTGATCTCGGGTCCGGGGACCTCCGGCATGGAATGCGCGTAGCGCGTGGCGCGGTTGAAGAGCCACGGCGCCTTGATCACGACCTTGGGAACGGCGGGGGCCGCCTTCCTGGCAGCGGGGTGCTGGGCGGCGGCGGCGGTCTGCGCGGCGCGAGCGTCCACGCCCGCGAGGCAGCTGAGAGACGCCAATGCGCAGGCGAGAGCGCAGGAGGTGCACTTCACGAGGAGCCTTTCGATCCGAGCCGGCGGGCGGCAATATAGGAAAAGGGCCGAAACTACTACCAGGGGTCGTAGGTCGCGCCGGCGCGTCATTCCCTCGCCCGGACGCTTCCGCGGGGGCTTCGCGCCGGGTCCCGTTGCGGACGCGCGCGCGGCCTGAGACGCTAGCGCCCGCGGCGCTTCGCAGCGCTTCGGGTGCGGGAGATCGATGGTGGGCGAACACCTGGAACTGGGGCCGCTCGAGCTCAAAGTGCTCGAGGTGCTGTGGGGGCGCAAGCGCGCCTCGACGGTGCGGCACCTGCAGCCGTCCTTCCCGCAGCTCGCCTATACCACCCTCATGACGACCCTGGACCGGCTGTATCGGAAAGGCGTGCTGCGGCGTCTGCGGCTCGGCCGGGCCTTCGGCTATGTGCCACGCTGCTCGCGGGACGAGCTCTTCGGCCGCATGGTGTCCGGCCGCGTCACCGAGCTCCTGGCGGTATGCGGCGACAGCACGGCGCTGCTCTCGACTCTGGTGGCGGCCGTCGGCCATGCCGACGCGGAGCTCCTCGATGAGCTGGAGGCGCTCGTGCGCGCGGAGCGCGCCCGACTCAAGGACGACGAGGCATGAGCTTCGATGTCACCTTCCCGCTCGTGGTGCTGGCCGCCTATGGCCTGTGCAACCTGCTGCTGTCCGCGGCTGTCGTACTCGCGTGGCGCGCCGGGTTGCGGCGACATCTGACCGAGGCCGACGCGCTGCTCGGCGTTCGCCTGCTGCCGGCGACGGGCTCCGCAACCCTCGTGCTGACGGTCGTCCTGCCCGCGTTCCTGCTTTACGAGCCGCCCGGCGCGCACGACCACCCCGGACCGCTCCTCGTGGCATCGGCTCTGTTCGCGCTGCTCGTCCTGGGGGATGGGGCTCGCCGCGGCCTGCGGGCCTGGCGGGACACCCGGGCACTGGTACGCGGCTCGCCGCCGTTGCACACCCGGCAGGCGGCCGGCGGCGCCGAGGTCACCGTCATCAATGTCGAGGAGCCGCTCGTGGGCGTCGTCGGCAGCTGGAGGCAACGCATCGTCGCCGCCGGATGTGTCGCCGCCGCATGTGACGACGAGGAATTTCGCCAGGTGCTCGCCCACGAGGCCGCGCACCTCGATGCCCGGGACAACCTGAAGCTGCTCATGCTGTTGACCATGCCCGATGCGCTCGCCTGGCTGCCGACGGGCCGCGCGTTGACGGAGCGATGGCGGGCCGCAACCGAGCTCGAAGCGGACGAGCGCGCGAGCGGCGCCGATCCCCGCAAGCGCGTGGCCCTCGCCTCGGCGCTGATCAAGGTGGCCCGGATGTCGATCGCCAGCGGCCGGCCGCGCGGGACGGCCAAGGCCGTCCGGCCCAGCGCCCCGCTCGCGGGACTCGAGCAGCGTGTGCGGCGGCTGCTCGCGCCGTCCCCGGTGATCCGGCGCAACTTCCGCGGGCGACGCGTGCTCACTTGCGCGCTGCTCGTTCCCCTGCTCGCCGTGCCGCTCTATGCTTCCGTCCACCGCCTCATCGAGGCGCTGGTCGCCTTCGGGCGCTAGGAGTCTCGACATGCACGCCTTGGCCGCCAATCCGGGACTCCTCTCGCCCTTCCACGTTGCGTTCCCCGTGCACGACCTGAAGCTGGCGCGCGCCTTCTACGGCGGCACGCTCGGCTGTCCCGAGGGCCGCAGCTGCGACGAATGGATCGATTTCAACTTCTACGGCCACCAGATCGTGGCCCATCTGGCGCCGGAGGAGAC
>JASHVV010000375.1 GCA_030044385.1 Gammaproteobacteria bacterium | reverse complement strand
GCTCGCCCGGCAGCCGCTCGATGGTCAGATCGCAGTCACCCTCGGCCCACTCGAAGACCTGCCGGATCGCCTCCTCCGGCACTTCGCCCGGAAGCTCGAGCGACCAGGCGAGGTAGCAGTCCTGAGGGTTGACCTCCGCGAGCGGCGGCAGCATCTGCGAGTCGACCCGCACCGCGAGCTCACCGAGCGCGGCGAGCTCGCGCAGCATGCGCAGCGGGTCGTTGCCGCGCGCCAGCAGCTCGCGGTAGGGATGGAAGCGGATCCGCCAGCGCGGAGTATTCGGGGCCGGGGCGGCGGGGCTCGCCGTGGAATCGACCGCGGCAACGGCGGCGGGCGCCGGGGCGGGGGGCGGCGCCTCGCTCTTGCGGGCGATCGCGACTTCCAGATCGAACTGCAGGTCCGACACGCGCTGCGAATCGATCGGCTGTTTTGCCTGAACCGCGCGCAGCATGGCGCGCATCACGTCCACCGACTTCAGCAGCAGGTCCGACAGCGCCACCGTCACCGGCATCGCGCCGCTGCGCAGCTCATCGAGCAGCGTCTCGAGGCTGTGGGTGAAGGAGGCGATCTCCGAGAACCCGAACGTCGCGCTGCCGCCCTTGATCGAGTGTGCGACGCGGAAGATCGTGTTGATGAGCTCCGGCTCGGGCGAGCCGACATCGAGCTTCAGGAGCGCGGCCTCCATGGAGTCGAGCGCCTCGAAGCTCTCTTCGAAGAATGCATCGTGAAATTGCGTCAGATCGACGGTCATCGGCCGACCTCACCGGCGAGCTCGAGCATGTCGTTGAGACCCAGCAGGCCGGCCGCCGCTTCCAGCGCGGACGCCCGACCCCGCCATTGGACGGCACGGCCCGCGGTACGCCGGTCGCGCACGAAGGCGGCGAGCAGCTGCAGTCCCGCGGTGTCGATGCGCTGCAGCGCGCTGACATCCACGGTGACGGGCTCCGAGGCGGCCAGGCGGTGCGCGAGCTCCGCTTTGAGATCGTCCGCTTCGGCCACCGTGCAGTCCGCGGCGAGCGTCAGCGCTCCGTCTGCCTGCGCTGGGAGTCGGACAGCCGTCTCGGGGGAGGCCTTGCCGCGGCGTGCAGCCTTGCCGCGCGGCGCGCTCTTGCGCCGGGGCGCGGCCGCCTGGGATCGGGCCGCGCGGCGCTTCTCGGAGCGCGCGCGCTTCTTGACCGGCGTCTGCTGCTTGCGGGTTTTCATAATCTGGTCGGCGCGCGATCTCGGGGCATGACTGCCGGTACAGCGCCGGTATCGGCCCTTGTGACGCGGCTCTTGAGTTGCGGGCTAGGAAACTTGACGCAGTTCCGCAGTGCGGGGTCCGTGCAGCCTTCTGATGAGCTCCGCCTCCGCGAGCGTGAGCCCGCAGCCCGACATCAGCTCTTCGCGGCTCGCGCCGCCGCGTGCGAGGCGGATCGCGATCTGGTAACCCGGCGACGGCGAAGCCGTCGGGGCGGCAGTGCTCGGCCGGTCGAGGCGCTCGCCGAGCGCCGTGACCGTGACGCGCGTCGCATCCACGCGTGCCTCGAGCTCCGCGAGCCGCTGCAGCACCAGCTGCGTCTGCGAGAGCACCTCCGCGGTCTGCCGGCGCGTGGAGCGCCGCCAGGCGGTGAAGCTGATGGAGGCGACGATGAACGAGAACACGAGGAACACAGCGCGTCCCGCGACGAGCAGGAATTCGGTGGAGGGCAGTGTCATGCGCGGCGGCTCCCGTGTGATGCAGGTCACATGTCGCGCCGCCCGTGTCGGAAATCCGGCGCGGAGCGGCGTGTGTCAGGAGTTATCGTGCAGGAAGCGTGCCACCGGCGGGCGGCGCGCCATTGTCCGCGACCGCGCCGGTGTCGTTGGGCAGCCAGCTGGGATCGGTCGGGCTGCCGGGGGCGGTGGAGAGGATGACCACCGAGACGCGGCGGTTGGCGTTCCGGCCCTGCGCGGTGGCGTTGCTGGCCACCGGGTGTTGCTCGCCGAACCCGACGACCGCCAGCCGGTCCCGCTCGACGCCGCGATCGGAGAAAACGTGCACGACGCTCGCGGCGCGGGCGGCCGAGAGCTCCCAGTTGGAGAGGAACAGCGTGGTCCGGATCGGCACGTCGTCGGTGAATCCCTCGACCCGGATGGGATTGGGAAAGCTCGCCAGCACCGCGGCGAGACGGCGGATGATGTCGACCGCGCTCGGCGAGAGCCGCGCACTGCCGCTCGGGAACAGGATGTCGGTGCGGATCTCGACCTCGATCCAGTATTGCCTGCGCTTGACGACCACCAGATTCTTCTTCACCAGTCCCGCCATCGCCTTGACGACGTCGTCGGCGACTTTATTCAGCATGACGGCGGCGGCCTCCGCCCGCGCGGCCTGCGCGCTGTCGGCTGGGTGCGCGATCCCGGTCGCGGCCCTGACGCCGGTCTCGTTGCCGGGCGGCGGCATGTCGTCGTGGTAGGGCTCGTTCGGGATCGGAGTGGAGAGGGCGAGCGGCACGGGGGCGAGGAGCGAGCGCGGCTGTCCCTTGAGGGTCGCCTGCTGCACGATGCTCACGCGGATGTCGGCTCCGGAGCCCACCCGCTTGTGGCCGACCTCGATCGGCTCGAGCGTGCGCGGCTCGCCGCGGAACGCGGCATAGAGCGAGTCGGAGAGCACGCGGTACTTGCCCGCGTTCACCGAGGAGATCGAATACATCACCACGAAGAAGGCGAGCAGGAGTGTCAGCAGGTCGCCGTAGGGAATCGCCCACCGCTCGTGGTTCTCGTGATCTTCCTCGTGTCTCCTGCGGCGGCGCATGGCGGCGTCTAATGGAGGTAGCCCTGGAGCTTCGCCTCGATCGCCCGCGGATTCTCACCCTGGGCGATGGACATCATGCCGTCGATGATCATCTCGCGGATCTGCGTCTGGCGGTGAATGATGCCTTTGAGCTTGGCGGCGACCGGCAGGAAGAAGAGGTTCGCCAGGCTGATGCCGTAGATCGTCGCCGTGAACGCCGAGGCGATTCCGGCGCCGAGCTTGGCGGGATCCGTGAGGTTCTGCAGCACGGCCATCAGGCCCAGCACGGCGCCGATGATGCCGAGGGTGGGCGAGTAGGTCCCCGCGCCTTCGAACATCTTGGCGGCCGCGATGTCGGCGTGCTCGCGCATGTTGAGCTCCACCAGCATCGCGCCGCTGATGGCTTCGGGCTCGCTGCCGTCGACCACCAGCTGCAGCGCCTTCTGCACGAACCCGTCCGACTCGCGCGCGATCAACGGCTCGAGGCCGAGCAGTCCCTGCTTGCGCGCGGTGTTGCTCCACTCGACGATCTTGGTGATGATCTGCTGGCCGTCGCGCGGCGGCGGCCGGATGATCCACGGAAAGATCCTGAGCGCATGCTTCATCACCGGCAGCGGCGTCTGGATGCAGGTTGCGGCGATCGTGCCGACGCCCACCACCATGAACGCCTCGAGGGAGATCAGCGCCATGAGGCCGGCGCCGCGCAGCACGGCGCCGAGCAGCACGGCATTGGCGGCGAGCACCAGTCCGATGATGCTCAGGATGTCCATCGCCGCCCCTTACATGCCGAGGCCCGAGAGCAGCTCATCGACATCTGTCTGGCCTGAGGCGACTTCCCCGTGCGTCACTCCCGGAACGACCGGTCCGTGACCCTTGTCGGGGTTCTCGCCGAGCGTGGCGTGCTCGACGACGTCCCCGGATAGCTTGGTGAGGCTGGCGAGCGTTTCCTCGAGCTCCACGACGAGCTTGATGACACTGCGGATGATCTGGCCGGTGAGGTCCTGGTAGCCCTGCGCGAGCAGCACGTCGGCGAGGTTCTTGCGGATCGTCTCGGAGTCGGAGCGCGCGGCGGGCAGGAACGCCTCGACCGCGCGCACCACCGGCAGGAAGGCGTCGATCGACCGGACCGCGCTCTCGAAGCCGCCGCCGCCCGCGGGCCGCTCCCGATAGCTCTTCAGCGAGTCGATGAGGGCGCCCGCTTCGCGCGCGGTGCGCTCGGCGAGCGGACCCGACTGCTCCACCAGATCGAGCGTGCGGTGCGCGGCCTCGTCGGTCATCTTGATGACGTGCGCGAGGCGGGTCTTCGCGTCCGGAATCTCGTTCTCGGCGATGTCCGCGAGGCGCGACTCGATGCTGAAGCGCTCGAGCGCCTTCTGCAGATCGCCGGTCAGCTTGCGGATCTCGGTGAGCGTCGCCGGCTCACGCATGCGTATGATGTGATCGACGGCGGTGAAGAAGGCCGTCTCGTCACTCGAGCGAAGGGCCTCCGTCAGTGCGTCGACGCAGGCGCCGTATTCCAACTTCATGACTTGAAAGTTCGACATGGCAGTCTCACTTTCCCCCGCCGAGGATCTTGTCGAGCTTCTCCTTGAGAGTCTCGGCGGTGAACGGCTTGATGACGTAGCCGTTCACGCCCGCCTGCGCCGCCTCGATGATCTGCTCCCGCTTGGCCTCCGCGGTCAGCATGAGGACCGGCATCTTGGCGAGCTTGGCGTCGGCGCGCACCGCCTTGATGAGATCGAGCCCGGGCATGCCGGGCATGTTCCAGTCGGTGATGAGGAAGTCGAAGTCGCCCGCCTGCAGCATCGGCAGTGCCGTCTTGCCGTCGTCCGCCTCGGCGACGTTCGGGTAGCCGAGGTCGTGGAGCAGGTTCTTGATGATGCGCCGCATGGTCGAGAAGTCGTCGACCACCAGGAATTTGAGATCTTTGCTCACTGCCTGCCTCGTCTCGTTGCACTCGCGCCGGCCGCGCCGTCGCGCCAATCCGCCAGCCGCGCCTTGAGCCGCACGAGCGCCTGCCCGTGAAGCTGACAGGCGCGCGATTCGGTCACCTTCAGCACCGCGCCGATCTCCTTGAGGTTCAGTCCCTCGCTGTAGTAAAGGGACATCACCAGCTTCTCCCGCTCCGGCAGCCCGTCGATCGCCTGCGCCAGCGCCGCCCGGAATCCCTCGCTCGCGGTCTCCCGGAACGGATCGTCCGCGCCCTCGGCCGCCGCCGCCGTTGCATCGTCGAGCGTCGCCAGCCGGCAGCTCGCCGCGTCCTGCACGATCGCGTGATACTCCTCCAGCGGCACCCCGAGCCGCTCGGCGATCTCCGTATCGCGCGCGTCGCGTCCCGTGCGCCTCTCGATCTCCTGCACCGCCGCGGCCACGGCGCGCGCCTTGCGATGCACCGAGCGCGGGGCCCAGTCGAGCTTGCGCAGCGCATCGATCATCGCCCCGCGGATGCGGATGCCGGCGTAGGTCTCGAAGCTCGCGCCGCGGTTCGGCGCGTAGTTCGACGCCGCCTCCAGCAGCCCCAGCATCCCCGCCTGCATCAGATCATCGACCTCCACGGAGGGCGGCAGCCGGCCGACCAGGTGGTAGGCGATCCGCTTCACCAGCTCCGCATGGCGCGTCACCAGCTCGCTGGCCTCGTCCAGGCCGCGGTGCGCGCCGTAGGCGCTCGCCGCGTTCATGTCACCACTTCCAGCCGCACGGCGTTCCGTCGCACCAGGCGCTCCACGAAGAACTCGATGTTCCCGCGGGGACCGGGCGGCACTGGCCATGTATCGGCCGCGGC
>JASHVV010000374.1 GCA_030044385.1 Gammaproteobacteria bacterium | reverse complement strand
GCATCCTGGTCCACATGCTGGCCCGCGGCGTGCCCGCCGCCCCACGGGCCGCGGAACAGATAGTGCTGCGCCGACACGACTTCGTACCCGAGCAGGACCAGCCATTCGCGGATCCTTCTTTCGGAGAGCACTCGACGGATCCCCGGCGGAAAGCCGCTGCGGCTCCAGCGGGCACGCAGTCCCCAGAGGCTCCAGGGCCGAAACCCGAGCACGAGCAGCCGCCCCTCGCCGACGAGCACACGATCCGCCTCGCGCACGAGGGCATAGGGGTCGGTGGCGAATTCCAGGATGTGCGGCAACAGCACTGCGTCGATCGAATCGCTGATGACCGGCAGCCGCGTGGGATGCGCGCGAATGTCGGCGCTCGCCGACAGGCCGGGCGCGGCGACGATGGCCTGGTGGCGCGTGCGCGCGCCGGACAACAACTCCCGTCCTGCGCCCCAGGCGCCGATCTGCAGCAATTCCCAGCCAAACACGTCATCGAGCGCTTCGCCGAGCAGCTGCGATTCCGCGGCGATGAGCGCCGCGCCCATCGGGCTCGCCCACCAGGCGAGCCGCGCGGCCTGCGGCTCTTGGAATTGGGATTTGTGCGCCGGCGCCATGAAGTACTGGCAATAGTGTGAAGTTAACGGTTAAATTTCCCCGTCCGATTAAGTAATGTCTTCAGCCGGGGGCTCGTGCTCCAGTGCGAAAAGAAGTTAACATGCCGATCAGAGGGCCGGGAACTTGGCGGATCAGATTCGAACCACTCGTCATACGCTGCTGATTCTCGCGCTCGGGGCGCTCGCCGCCTGCGCGACCCGCCAGCCGGTCAAGCCTCAGGCTCCTGCGCAAGCCGTGGTGCCGGCCCCCCAGCCCGCCCCACCCCCGCCGCCGCCCGCTGCGAGCCCCGCCGCCGCGAGCGCGCCGCAGGCGAGCCTCACCCCGGCGCAGTATGCCGATCTTTTCGACCGCATTCGCGCCGGCTTCACGCTCCCGGACCCGGACGAGGCGGCGATCGACCGGCAGCTCGACTGGTACGCCTCCAATCCCGATTACCTGCAGCGCGCTTTCGGGCGCGCGGACATGTACCTCTATTACATCGTCACGCAGCTCGAGCAGCGGCACATGCCGCTCGAGCTCGCGCTGCTGCCCGTCATCGAGAGCGCTTACCAGCCCTACGCCTATTCGCGCGCGCGCGCGTCCGGCCTGTGGCAATTCATCTCCGGAACGGGCTCCCGCTACGGCCTGAAGCAGGACTGGTGGTACGACGGCCGCAGGGACGTGGTCGCCTCGACCGATGCGGCGTTGAATTACCTGCAGGCCCTGCATGACGAGTTCAATGGCGACTGGCTGCTCGCCATCGCCGCGTACAACTGCGGCGAGCTCGCCGTGCAGCACGCTGTGCAGGTGAACGAGGCCGAGGGCCGCCCGGTCGACTTCTGGGATCTGCGCCTGCCGCGGGAGACGGAAGCCTACGTGCCGAAGCTCCTCGCCATGCGCCGCCTCGTGGCGGACCCGTCCAAGTATGGCCTCGACTTCAGCCCCATTCCGAATCAGCCGTATTTCGTGCAGGTGAACACCGGCGGGCAGGTCAACCTGCAGGTGGCGGCGCAGATCGCGGGCATCACGGCCGATGAGGTCTACGACCTCAATCCCGCCTTCCACCGGTGGGCCACCGACCCCACCGGGCCGTTCTATCTTCTTCTGCCGGTCAATGCGGCGCCGGTGTTCTCGCAGAACCTGGCGGAGCTCACGAACGACGAGCGCATGGGCCTCGAGCACTACGCGGTTCGCCGCGGTGACTCGATTTACAGCGTTGCGCGCCGTTTCAAGACCAGCGTGGAGATCCTCCGCAAGCTCAACACCATCGACGGACGGCTGGTGGTGGGCTCCGATCTCGAAGTGCCCGCGGTCGCCTATGTGCTCCCGGAGCAGGTCAGAATGGCTGCCGCCCGGGTCGACGGGCACGCCGCCTGGGGCACACACGTGCAGTTTCAGGTCGTGCGCAGCGGAGATTCGCTCTGGAGCATTGCTCGCCGTTACCGCATGAACGTGCACACGCTCGCGCGGATGAATGGGATTTCGGTGCATCACATCCTGCGGCCCGGACAGAGGCTGAGGCTGTACGCCAGGGTGCCCATCGAGCGGCACGGCGAGATCCGATTCCAGGTGGTGCGTACCGGCGATACGCTGTGGTCGATCGCCCGCCGGCACGGCATGAGCGTGAATACCCTGTTGAGCCTGAACGGCCTCCATCGCGGCCAGACGCTGCACCCGGGTGAGCGGCTGAGGCTCTATACCGCCGCGCCTCGCGCCCGGCAGTTGGCGGCGCCCGTGGCTTCCGCGGGATCGACGGGCGGTGCCGCCGACCATACGCGCCGGGTCGTCTACACCGTCCGGACGGGTGACACCCTCTGGCGGATTGCCAGGGTTTTCCAGGTAAGGGTGCAGCAGATCCTGGCCTGGAACGCGATCGGCATGCACACCCCGCTCCTGGCGGGCCAGAAACTCACCATCCACCTCGCGTCGTCGGGCGGGTAAGAATTCGACTACACTGCCGGCTCCCTCACCTTCGGCAGGGTCCGGCATGGGATTTCTCTCAGGCAAGCGTGCGTTCATCGTCGGCGTCGCGACCGACCGCTCGATCGCGTGGGGCATCGCGCAGGCGATGCATCGTGAAGGCGCCGAGCTCGCCTTCTCCTACGTCAACGACAAGTTGAAGGAGCGCGTCGAGCCTCTGGCGCAGTCGGTCGGTTCACGGCTCACGATGCCCCTGGATGTGACCGTCGACGGGCAGATCGATGCGGCGTTCGACCTCCTGAAGCGCGAGTGGGGCAGTCTCGATGTCGTGGTCCACGCCGTGGCGTACGCGCCCCGCGAGGCGATCGCAGGCGCGTTCGTGGAGAACACCAGCCGCGAGGCGTTCCGGATCGCCCATGACGTGTCCAGCTACAGCTTCACCGCTCTCGCCCGCGGCGCGGCGCCCCTGATGGCAGGCCGATCGGGGGCCCTGCTCACTCTCTCGTATCTCGGCGCCATCCGCTCCATCCCGAGCTACAACGTCATGGGGCTAGCCAAGGCGAGCCTCGAGGCCAACGTCCGCTTCCTGGCCGCGGACCTGGGACCGCAGGGCATACGGGTGAACGCGATTTCGGCCGGGCCGATCAGGACGCTGGCCGCGGCGGGCATCGCGGGTTTCCGCAAAATGCTGAGCCGGGTGGCGGAAGTGGCGCCCCTCAGGCGCAACGTCACGCAGGAAGACGTCGGCAACGCGGCGGCATTCCTCTGCTCCGACCTGGCGGCCGGGATCACCGGCGAGATCCTCTACGTCGACAGCGGCTTCAGCACCGTGGGAATGAGCTTTCCGCAGGAAGCCGAAGGGTAAGCGCCGTTACTGGAAGGCGTCGGGGTTCTCGCTGACCTTGGCCGTCGCACGCATCTGCGTCAGGTAGCCCAACGCGTCGGCCTGGCCGTCGCGCTGCAGCTCCTCCTGCTCCAGGGCCTGCTCGAGGTACTTGTTGGTTTGCGCGCCCTGGCGGATCGCGGTCACGGCGATCAGCGCCGCGCCGCCGTTCTGCAGGGGCACGGCCTCGTATACCGGCCCGTGAGCCGGCTTCGCCGAGTCGAACGCCACCGTCTCGACCTCCGCCGGCACCGACGGATCGCCGCGGCCGACGAATTTCGGCGGCTCGGCGCTCACGTTGAGGCTCTTTGCGACCTGGTCGAAGGACGCTCCCGACAACAACTGGGTGCGTGCGGCTTTCGCTGCAGCGAGCGCGGCATCGGTCTCACGCTGCTTCTGTAGTACCGCGATGATGCCGTCGCGGACGTCCGCGAGAGGTTTGACGTGCGGAGGCTGACGCGCCGCGATCTCGAAGATCACCATCCTGTCATTGTCGAGGATCACCGGGCCGCCGAGCGTCTCGGTCGCGATGGCATTGCCGCCGAAGACCTGACTCTGCACCGGCAACGCGGCGCCGAGCGGCGCACCGCCGCTGGTCCGCAGGAACTGTGGCACCTCGCCGGTCGTCAGGTTGAATTCCTTGGCCAGGCTGGCCAGGGTCGCGCCCGGGTCCTGGAGCTTGTCCTGCAGGCTGTCCTCGATGTCGCCGAAGCGGTTCGTGGCCTGGCTCTGCTTGAGCTGCGCCTCGAGCTGCGGGGTGGCCTCGGCCAGAGTCTTGGTCCTGCCGGCCTGGATCCCGTCCAGCTTGATGATGTGGTAGCCGTACTGCGTCTTCACCGGCCCCACGATGTCGCCGACCGACGGGATGCTGAAGAGCGCGTCGGCGAACGGCTTGACGAAGCTGGCGCGCTCCATCCATCCGAGATCACCGCCGTTCTGGGCGGAGCCCGGGTCCTGCGAGTACTTCCGGGCGAGCGCGGCAAAATTCTGCCCCGACTTCGCCAGCGCCAGGACCTGCTGCGCCTGCTTCAGGGCCGCGGCCGGATCCTTGCCGAAGGGAATGAGGATGTGGCTCGCCTCGCGCCGCTCCGGCTGGACGAAACCGCTCTTTTCCTTGTCGTAGGCCTTCTGCAGGTCCGCGTCGGAGACGGTCTCGGTGCCCGCGACCTGCGCCAGGGTCAGCTGCGCATACTGCAGGTCCACCGATTCCGGGACGAGGTACTCGGCCTGGTGGGCCTGGTAGTAGGCCTGGATGGCCGCCGGGTCGATCGGCGCGTCGCTCTTGTAGCTGTCCGCGGGGATCACGGCGTACTGGATCTGCCGCTCTTCCGCGCGCAGCGCCTGCGCGCGGGTGGCTTCCGTCGGCGTGACGAAGTCCGAGGAGATGATGCCGGCGAGGAGCTGGCGGCGGCGCAGCTCGCTGCGCTCCTCGTCCTTGAACTGATCGATCGTCATGTGGCTCTCGGCCAGAACGTACTTGGCGACGTCGGGCGAGTACTGTCCGGCGGCCTGGAAGGCAGGCTCGGCGCGGATGGCGGCGATGAGCTCGCCGTCATCGACCCGGTAGCCGAGCTTCTCGGTCCGCTGCGCGACCAGAGCATCGCTGATCAGGCCCTCGAGCACCTGGTTCTGGGCGCTCTTCTGCACGGATGCCGGGATATTGCCCCCGTACTGCTGCTGCAGCTGCGACTGCTGCTGCAGCCAGGCGTCATGCGCCTGATCGAGCGAGATCTCCTGGCCGTTGGCCTTGGCCGCGTAGCTCGAGGTGCTGAAATTCAGGTTGACGATGCCGTAGGCGCCCCAGGCGGCGAAGACGAGCGCGAGCGCGCCCAGGATCGTGTACCACAGCCACTTGTGCGTCTCGATGGTATCGGTGATTTTCTGCAGCATGATCGAATCAGGCTGGGGCTGGTGGATGGCGGAGCGGACGGGACTCGAACCCGCGACCCCCGGCGTGACAGGCCGGTATTCTAACCAGCTGAACTACCGCTCCGACTTTGGGGGGGCGAATCCTATAGGACGCCCCGCCCGCTGTCCACGCCGGCGGCGCCGCCCAGCCGGGTCAGCCGCTGCGGGACGGCCCTGCCGGGGTCTGTGGACGACGACACTCGCGGCAGCCGCTCCGGCGTGCTAGCGTTCCCCAGGGCTCAGCCGAGGCGGCTGCTGCGGTCAACCGGATGCCCCCAGAAACGCTGAATGGGGGTGCCGGTCGTCTCTGCGCGCAGAATGAAGATCGAGGTCGGGACAGATGAAAGCATTCGGATCGACGCTTTCCGTGGCATTGGCGCTCGGAGCGGCCCTGCTGGCCGGCGAAGCCATGGCGCCCGCCAAGGCGGGCCTCGGCGCGACCGCTGCGTCCGTGGAGGCTGACCGGATCAGCATGAAGGGGCAGGTGAGCACGCGATCGGAGGCCGGGTATTCCGTGCAGGAAATCACGGCCGCGAGCGGAACCGTGGTCCGGGAATACGTGTCTTCCTCAGGGGTGGTGTTCGCGGTGAGCTGGTACGGCCCGGCCATGCCCAATCTGCAGCAGACGCTCGGGACCTATTTCACCCAATACCAGGCCGCAGTGCAGGCACGAGCGCAAGGCATGCGTCATTTCGGACACAACCGTCTGCAGATTCGCACGCCCTCTCTGGTCGTGCACGCGGGCGGGCACATGCACCAGTACTTCGGCGTCGCGTATGTGCCTGCGCTCATGCCCCCCAATACCTCTCTCTCTGACCTTCACTGACCTCAGCGAGGAACGGTGCGCAAGCTCATTCTCGGTCTCTTCCCGATCCTGCTCGTTCTCGGCGGCTGCGGCGGCGGGGGCGGGAGCAGCGGGAGCCTCACCTCCGGCAACACCGGCAGCAGCACTGCCAACGTCGTCAGCATGAGCGTCGATGGCGGCCCTGACGCGTCGACGAGCCCAGATGCCGATACGCCATTCATCACCGTCACGGTCTGCGCGCCCGGCAGCACCACCAACTGTGTGCAGATTCCCGATGTCGAGGTCGACACCGGCTCTTACGGTCTGCGCATCATCTCCACCGCGCTCACTTCCAGCTTCATCGCGTCGCTGACGCAGGAAACCGCCTCGAACGGCGACCCGCTCGTCGAGTGCACGCAGTTCGTCGATGGCTTCAGCTGGGGGCCGATAATGGTCGCGAACGTGCAGGTGGGCGGAGAGTCCGCCAGCGACGTGCCGATCCAGATCATGGGCGATTCCAGCTTCGAGAGCGAGATCCCCACCGGCTGCTCGAGCACCGGCAGCGAAGAGGACACCGTCGCCACCTTCGGCGCCAACGGCATCATCGGTGTGGGACCTTTTGCCCAGGACTGCGGCGACGGCTGCGTACTCTCCAACAGCTACTACGCCAGTGACCCCACGTACTTCGGCTGTCCGGCCGGCGGCACATCGACCGGCGACTGTCAGGCCACCGGGCCCAGCGTGGACGAGCAGGTAACCAATCCGGTGGCCGATTTCACCGCAACCGGAGACGACAACGGAGTCATCATCGAGCTGCCATCCGTTCCCGACCCCGACGGCGCCGCGAGCGACAGCGGATCCCTCGTGTTCGGCATCGGTACCGAGAGCAACAACAGCCTCAACGGCGCCACGGTGCTCACCAGCGATGTCAATACCGGAGACATCACCACGATGTACGACGGCAGCAGCCTGCCGGACTCTTACCTGGACACGGGCTCGAACGCGTATTATTTCGACGCCGCGAATACAAGCCAGATTCCAGACTGCTCGGGTTCGAGCTCGGGCTCTAGTGGCTCGAGCACCTTCACCAGCTCATGGCTATGCCCGACCTCGGAGCAGACGCTCAGCCTCACGAACGAGGGCGAGAACGGCACGGACTCCAACGTCACCATCAATATCTATAATGCGGTCACGCTGTTCGACGAAGACGACGGCACCTATACCGCATTCGACGACCTGGGCGCCGACACCGGCTCACAATCGGCCTACTGCAGCAACTACTACGGTGTCAGCGGCGACTGCTATTTCGATCTGGGCCTGCCGTTTTTCTTCGGCCGCGATGTCTATGTCGCGATATACGGCGCCAACACCTCCGGCGGCGAAGGCCCGTACTTTGCCTATGGCCCGTACTCTGCCAATTGATGGAGCGGGCGCGGCAGGCGGACGTTCAGCTTACGGATGGCGGACCGATTCTTGTTCCACGCGCGCGCGGCCTGATCCAGCGCCTTCGACTCCTTCTGGAACACCTCCTGGTTGACGGCCGCGGGCGCGACGTCGGCCGATTCAGCGTCGCCCTCGAGGCCGCTGATCACGCCGGTGATCTGGCTCAGCGCCGTATCGTTCGCCGCCGTGGCGTCGCGTAGTCTCTCCACCTCGTGCTGCAGGGCGTGGTCCCCTCTCGCGCCGGTCAGCCGCTGCGCCAGGGCGTCGAGCTGGTCGTTTGCGGGCTTCTCCTCCTCGTATACGGCGCTCGCACGCTCGAGCGCCGCGCAAAGCGACTGGCTGTAGGTGAGCAGCGTGCGCAGATCCGCATCGCTCGTGTGCACTCGCGGATCGAGCCGCACCACGAGC
>JASHVV010000373.1 GCA_030044385.1 Gammaproteobacteria bacterium | reverse complement strand
GTCGTCGAGAACCTGCGCGCGGAGGGCTATGAGGTCGATTCCGTCGCCGACGGGCAGCGGGCCCTCGAGTGGCTGACGGGAAACGCCTGCGGCCTCGTGCTGTTGGATGTCATGTTGCCGGAGCTGGACGGCTTCACCGTCTGCCGGACGCTGCGCGAGCGCGGCGACAACACCCCGGTTCTCTTCCTCACCGCGCGCGGCGATCCCGTCGACCGCGTCCGCGGCCTCGAGGCGGGCGGCGACGACTACCTCGCCAAGCCGTTCCACCTGCGGGAGCTGCTGCTGCGCGTCAGGGCCATCCTGCGCCGCTGGGACTGGTACCAGAGCGCTTCCGCCGCCGACGGCGCCGTGCTGCGCTTCGGCGGCAACGAGGTGGATTTCCGCGCCTTTCGCGCCCGCTCCTGGAACGGGGTCGCCCAGGAGCTGACGGAGAAGGAGGCCATGATCCTGAAGGTGCTGGCGCAGCAGCCGGGAGAGATCGTCTCGCGCGAGGACCTGCTCGAGCGCGTGTGGGGTTATGACGTCTTTCCCTCGACGCGCACGGTGGACAACTTCATCCTGAGGCTGCGCAAGCGGTTCGAGCGCGATCCGGCCAACCCGCGGCACTTCCTCACCGTCTGGGGCGTGGGATATCGCTTCATATCCGGGGACGAGCCGTCATGAGGGCCGCGGGAACGACCCAGGCGCTGCGGATCGGCACCCGCGCCTCCGCGCTCGCCCTGTGGCAGGCCCGTCACCTCGAGAGCCTCGTCCGCGCGCTGCCCGGCGCCCCGGCCGTGGAGTTGGTTCCGATCACCACGACCGGCGATCTGCGCACGGACGTGCCGCTATGGGCGATTCGCGGCCGCGCGTTCTTCACCAAGGAGCTCGACCGCGCCCTGCTCGAGCGCCGGATCGATATCGCGGTGCACAGCCTCAAGGACCTGCCGACGGCGATGGAGCCGGGGCTCGCGCTCACGGCGATCCTGACACGGGAGGACCCGCGCGACGCCCTGATCAGCCGCAGCGGCGCCTCCCTGTCGCAACTGCCTCGGGGCGCCCGCGTCGGAACCAGCAGTCTGCGGCGGCGCGCGTTCCTGAATCGCGCCCGCGCCGACCTGGCACTGCTCGAGCTGCGCGGCAACGTGCCGACACGGCTCGAGCGTCTGGAGCGGGATGATTATGACGCCATCATCCTCGCGGCGGCCGGCCTCAAGCGGCTGGGGCTCGAGCACAAGATCACGCAGCATCTTTCTCCCGACGAGTTTCCGCCGGCGGTGTCGCAGGGCGCCATCGGCATCTGTACGCGTGCGGACGATCGGCACTCATCCGAGTGGCTGCGGCCGCTGGAAGACCCGTCGACACGCCTCGCCACGACGGCGGAGCGCGCTCTGTTGGAACGTATCGAGGGCGGCTGTCAGGTTCCGCTGGGCGCCCTTGCGACCGCCACGGGAGGAGGCATCCGCCTGCACGCTGCCGTATGCGCCCTCGACGGCTCGCAGCTGCTGGCCGCGAGCGGCGACGGTGAGGCGACGGAGGCGGGCGCGGTGGCGCTTGGCGTGCGCCTCGCGACGGAGTTGATTGGAAAGGGAGCGGCCAGCCTCATCGACGCGGAGCGCGCGGTCCAGGGCCGCGCGGAAGCGCCATGACCGCGGACCTCAAGCCCGTCGTGGTGACCCGCGCGGAGGAGCGCGACGGACCGCTGAGTACCGAGCTCAAGAGCCTCGGCCTGCCGGTGTTGGTCTGGTCGGCAATCCGGGTGCTGCCCGCCGACACCGCGCCTCTCGATGAGGCGCTGAGCCGCGCGAGCTCGTTCGACTGGATCGTCTTCACCAGCCGTCACGCAGTCGCTGCGGTGACGGCTCGCGTGCCGGCGCCGCCGCAGGGCGCGAGCATCGCCGCCGGCGGCCGCGCCACCGCCGCCGTCCTGAAGCAGCACGGCTGGCCCGTCGACCTGGTCGCCGCCGAGGCGGGCGCCGGCGGCCTGGTGGCCGCGTTTGCCGCTGCCGGCACCGCGAGCGGCAGGCGCATTCTTTATCCCGCCAGCTCCCGCGCCCTGCCGACGCTCGCGGCCGGCCTGACACACCTTGGCGCCGAGGTCTCGACGGTCGAAGCGTATCGCACCGTCGCGGGCGCGGCGCTCGATGTCGATGACTGCCGCTCCTGGATCGCCCGCCGGGGCGTGGGCGCGGTCACTTTCGCCAGCCCCTCGGCGGTGGTCGAGCTCGAGGGTGCCCTCGGCAAGGAGGATTTCGCGCGCCTGCTCGGCAGCGCCCCCGCCGTGGCGATCGGCCCGACCACGGCGCGCGCGCTGACCGAGCTCGGCTACCCGTCGACCCTGGCCGAAACGGCCACCCTTCGCGCCCTGGCGCGTGCGAGCCTGCAGGCTGTGCGCGCCGGCCCCGCAAGTCAGCGCCAGCGGGCCCGCCGGCCCGCGCGAGGCGCCACGCACCGCTCGAGGTAGTCATGACTCATCCCGCAACGAGACCCCGCCGGACGCGCCAGTCGGACGCCTGGCGGCGCATGGTGCGAGAAACCAGGCTCTCGCCTGACGCGCTCATCTATCCGCTGTTCGCCGTGCCTGGCCGCGGCGTCCGACATCCCGTCTCCAGCATGCCTGGCGTCTCGCAACTCTCCGTGGACGAGCTGGTGAAGGACGCGAAGGCGGTGGCCGCGACGGGCGTGCCGGCGGTGCTGCTCTTCGCGGCGCCGGCGCAGAAGGACGCGCGCGCCAGCGCGGCTCTCGACCCCAAGGGGCTGGCCGCCCAGGCCCTCGCCGCCATCAAGGAGGCGTGCCCGAGCCTGCTCGTCTGGGCCGATGTCTGCCTCTGCGGCGCCACGGATCACGGCCACTGTGGCCACGTTCTGCCGGGCGGGGCGATCGACAACGATTCCTCGGTCGAGACACTTGCCCAGGTGGCCCTCAACTACGTGCGAGCGGGGGCCGATGCGGTGGCGCCGAGCGACATGATGGACGGACGTGTACAGGCCATGCGCCGCCTCCTCGATCGGGAGGGTCATGCGGCGACGCCGATTGTTTCATATGCGGCCAAATATGCCTCTTCTTTCTACGGACCGTTTCGCGAAGCGGCCGAATCGGCTCCAGCCTTTGGCGACCGCCGCTCCTATCAAATGGATCCGGCCAACGCGCGGGAGGCGTTGCGGGAGGTGCTGCTCGACGTCGAGGAGGGGGCGGATCTGGTCATGGTCAAGCCCGCTGGACCATACCTCGACGTGATCCGTCGGGTGCGGGACGCCGTGACCGTGCCCGTCGTCGCCTACCAGGTGAGCGGCGAGTACAGCCTCATCAAGGCCGCCGCCGAGCGCGGCTGGATCAACGAGCAGGCCGCGGTGCTGGAGACGCTCACCGGCATCCAGCGCGCGGGAGCCGACCTCATCATCACCTACTATGCGCCCGAGGTGGCGCGCTGGCTGGCCGGACGATGAGCGCCGCGAGCTCCAGCCGCACCGAGACCGCCCCGTTCCTGGCGGCCTGCCGCCGGCAACCGGTGCCGCATACGCCCATCTGGGTCATGCGTCAGGCGGGCCGTTACCTGCCGGAGTATCGGCAGGTGCGTTCGCAGACCGAGTTCGCAACCCTGCTGCGCAACCCCGAGCTCGCCGCGGAAGTCACGCTGCAGCCGCTGCGTCGGTTTCCGCTGGATGCCGCCATCCTCTTCAGCGACATCATGACGCCGCTACAGGGCATGGGCGTCGATCTCGCGTTCGAGCCGGGCCCGGTCGTGCGCGAGCCCATCCGCACCGACGCCGCCATCGAGGCGCTCGCGCCCCTCGTCCCGGAGCGCGACGTCCCTTTCGTGCTCGAGTCGATCCGGCTGGTGCGCGCGGGACTGCCGCCTGGCGTGCCGCTCATCGGCTTTGCCGGAGGGCCATTCACCCTCCTGTGCTACCTCGTGTGCGGGCGTCCGTCGAAGGAATTCGGTGCCGCGCGCTCGTTCCTCTACTCCAGCCCGGGCTCGGCCGAGCGCCTGCTCGAGCGGCTGGCGGATGCGATGGCCGCCTACCTGCGCGCCCAGGCCGCCGCCGGCGCGCAGGCGCTGATGCTGTTCGAATCCTGGGCGGGACTGCTGGCGCCGCCCGAGTTCGA
>JASHVV010000372.1 GCA_030044385.1 Gammaproteobacteria bacterium | reverse complement strand
CGAGATGCACGGAGATTCCACGCCGCGGTAATTCTCTTCACGCTGGCTGCCCTGGGAATGAGCCTCTTCGGCTTCAATCCCATGAAGACCCTGGTGATCGCCGGAATCGCTCAGGGCGTTTCCACGCCCTTGCTCATGACCGTGGTGATGAGAATCACGGGCGACCGGGAGATCATGGGAGCCTCGGCCAATACCGTGAAGATGAACGTACTGGGCTGGACCACGGTAGCGGTGATGCTGATGGCGTTGACCGGTCTCCTCTACTCCTTGATTGCACCGATCTTCGGTGGTTGACCGGCCTGTGACGCTGAATTAAGCTCACATCCAAGCCATCGGGGATGGAGTCCCCCGCGAACGGTCTGGCACCTGATGACTCCTGACGCCGCGCTTCAACGCGCGGGGGAAGGAGTTTTTTTATGACCGGTACAATCCCGTCGCACGCCGCCTCTGCGGCCACGCGTCTGCCACTGCCAGCGGCTGCCGGGGCGTATCCCTGGTACCGTCTGCAGAGCGGAGCCGCGGCAACCGCCTCACATTCAATTCGATCCGCGTCCGAGCATCACCTCCTCAGGCGAAGCGATTCCGCGGTGAGCGCGATGACGGACTTCGCCGCAAACCCGGCCTTCAGTATCGGCGCCGACTGTGCGATCGACGATGCCCTGGACGAGATGTTCCGCCGCGGCGTGCGGGCCCTGATCGTCCTCGGCCAGGACGAAGCAGTGGCCGGCCTGATCACTTCCTATGATATTCAGGGTGGGCGGACGCAACGATACCTCGAAGGCCACCCCGCCTGCCTGCGTGAGGAAGTGCGCGTCGGCGAAGTCATGACTCCCTGTGGACAGTTGGCCACCATCGATCTGCATCAGGTCCGGTCCGCGCGCATTGGCGATGTGCTGGACATTCTCCGCGACGCCGACGCCCCTTATCTCATCGTGTTGGAGACGCTCGACGAGGCCGCGCGGCTTCTGCGAGGGATCTTCTCCCGAACCCGGCTCGAGCGGCAGCTCGGAGACTCGCCATGAGCGACACGCTCGCGCCGCAGCTCGGCGCGCGCCCACAGTCAACGGGCACGCCCGATTTTCGCCGAGTCGAGATCGAGGCCTGTCTGGACGCGGCCGCCGAAATTCCCGCAATCGACGCCGCGACCTGCCATTGGTTGTCGCAAAAGCTCTCCGACCAGGTCTTCAACCTGGTTGCCGCGGGGCAGTTCAAGCGCGGCAAGAGCACCGTCATCAATGCCCTCCTGGGCGAGCCCCTGGTGCCCGCCGGCGTCGTTCCGCTCACCTCCGTGATAACGGTCATACAGTCCGGCCGGGCCCCGGCAGCCTACGCCACGCTGCGCTATGGCCAGAAACGCCCGATCGAGGTGGCCGAGCTCGGCGAATACGTCACCGAGCGCGGCAACCCCGGCAACGTGAAGTCGGTCGAGCGCGTCGTGATCGAGCACCCCTCGCCCTGGCTCGCCGATGGAGTGCGGCTGGTCGACACGCCCGGAATTGCCTCAGTGTACGAGCACAACACGGACGAGACGCGCAAGTATCTGCCACAGGCCGACGCGGTGCTCTTCATTGCCTCCGTCGACCAGCCCGTGAGCCGCGCGGAGCTCGATTTCCTGCGCGACATCCGGCGCTACGCGGGGAAGATCTTCTGTCTGCTCAACAAGACGGACTATCTGCGCGCTGAGGAGCTGCAGGAGTCGCTTGCATTCTCCCTGCGCGCGATCCGCGAGGCGTTGGGCACCGACGACGTGCCGGTCTTCCCGGTGTCGGCACGGCTCGCCCTGGAAGGCAAGATGGGTGGCGACCCCGCGGCGCTTGCCCGCAGCGGCTTTCCTGCGTTCGAACGCGCGCTGCGCAGCTTCATGGCGCAGGAGAAGACCGACGCCTGGCTGCAGTCCCTCGGGCGCGGCCTCGAGCGACTGCTGACCCAGGCGCGCTTTGCTCTGGACCTCGAATCGAAAGCGCTCATCGAGCCTCTCGACCACATCGAGGCGAGCCTCGCAGTGTTCCGCGCGGAGAAGGAGCGGGCCGAGCGGGCAAGAGCGGATTACTGCGTGCTCCTGGAAGCCGATGCGCGAGCGCTGCTCAAGGAAGACATCGAGCCCAAGCTCGAGGACTTCAAGCGCTCTCACAAAGCCGCGATCCGCAGCGCGATCGATCGCTGGGTCGGGGAGCTGCGCGGGCTGCCGTCCCGCAAGCTGCGCGCCGCCCTGGAGGAACGGAAGGTTGCCGCGATACGCACGGCCTATGACGATTGGCTCGCACGAGAGGACACGGAAGTCTCACGCGCCTTCCAGCGGCTATGCGCCCGCTTCTGGTCGAGCTTGCAGCAGAGCGTCGACGAGCTCATGCGCCGCTCGAGTGAGCTCTTCGCCGTCGACTTCGAGCGCGCGGATACCGAGCCGCGCTGGACCGCCGAATCGGGTTTCTACTACAAATTCTGGTATGAGCCCACGAGCCTCAGAATACTGTCCACGTCCGCGATCCTCATGCTGCCGAAGCTGATCGCAGCGCCGCTCGTCGCCAAGCGCGCCAAGATGACGGCCGTCGAGCTCGTGGAGATACAGGCAGGCAGAATTCGCCACGATCTCGACGAGCGGCTGAAGAAAAGCGTGCAGGACGCGCAGCGACAGATGCTGCGCCAGATCGACTCCACGGTCGCCGGTATCGAGGCTGCAATCGAGGGTGGCGCGGCTCTGCGCATGCGCGGCGCCGCGGAGGCCGCCGCCAGGAGCGCGCAAATCGAATCGGCGCGGCGTGAGATTGCGGCTCTCCTTGTCCGGCTCCGCAAGGTCATGGCGACGCTGTCCGCAAATGATGAGTCTCGTTGACGCCGATGATGCGTGCGCCGTGGCCGAGCACATCCACCTCGCTGATCGAGCACGGCGCGGGCGCAAGCCGCCAGTAGGCCGAGACGGGCTGATCGAGGAGCTGCAGCAACACCGCGCGAATCACACTATCGTGGCTCACGAGGACCACGGTTTCCATTGGATGGCGCTTGAGGGCCATGCGCACGACGTTCGCGGCTCGGGCAAGCAGGTCCTGGAGCGACTCGCCCTCCGGAAATCTCACCAGATGCGGCGCCGTCAGCCAGCGATCGAACAGCTCCGGCCACCTGGCGCGCACCTCCGTATGCAGGTGCCATTGCCAGCTTCCGTAGTCGAGATCGTTGAGATCCTCCTGCACGGCCAGCTCCGTACGGCAAGCTCCGGCAATCTCCGAGGCGGTCTCGACGCACCGCCGCAGCGGGCTCGTATAGATGGCCGCAGGTTGCCAGCGCGATGCGATGCAGCCGGCGGTCGCCGCGGCCTGCCTCTGTCCTTGCGCCGTGAGTACGACATCCGTCCGGCCTCTGAAGCGCTCCGGTTGAATGCCCTCGACATGTCCGTGGCGCACGAGAATCAACTTCATCATTCTTCGACCCTCACAACACTGCCGCGAGCCAACGGGGACCTCAAATGATACCCGATCATTCGCCCGCAGCTCTGCGTGAATACGAGCAGACAAAGTTCGAATTGGCCGAGATCCTGCGTGTCATCGCGGGTGGCCGCGCGGCGGCGCACGCTTCCGCTCAGCCGCAAGTCGGCAAGGACGAGATCGCCGATCTCATGACGCGCCTCGCAGAAGACCGGTTCGTCCTGCTCGTGGCGGGCCGCTTCAGCCGGGGGAAAACCTCCCTCATGAACGCGATCCTGGGCTTGGATCGGCTGCCGACCGGGATCCTGCCCCTCACGTCCGTCATTACGAGCGTGACCTACGGCAACCCCGAGCGCGTACGACTGGAGCCGGAACGTGGCGGCCTGCCCATCGATATCCCCATGGAAGCGCTTGCCGACCACATCACCGAGCGCGGCAACCCGGGCAACGCGCGCCGGATTCGTGTTGCGCGAGTCGCACTGCCCGCGGAGATTCTCCGCCGCGGCTTTCATTTCGTCGACAGCCCGGGGCTGGGCTCCGCCATTCGGGAGAACACCCGGACGACCGAGTCATTCTTTCCGGAAGCGGACGCCGTCATCGTCGTTTCGGGTTTTGACGGCCCGCTCACGGATGACGAGGTGCGGGCGCTGCGCGCATTCGCCGAAACGGGCAAGCCCATCTTTCTCGTACTGAACAAGCAGGATCTCGTGCCGCCGGCCGAGCGCGCCGAGGTACTGGCCTTCGCCCGGGAGCGTCTTGGGCAGATCGTCGCCTCGGAACGGCTGCGAATCTTTTCGACATCCGCGCGTGACGGGCTTGCGGCAACTCTTGCGGGCGACGCTGCGGCGCTGGCGGCGAGTGGGGTGGGCGCCCTGCGGACCGAGCTGATCCGGTTCCTGCTCGAAGAGAAGCAGCGGCTCGTCATCACCGGCCTCTGTGCCAGGATCTCCAGCTTGATCGATAGCGACGGCTCGACGGACGCGGGCGCGCTCCAGGCTCGCCTTGCCAGCCTGCTTGGGCTGTGGCACCGGGGTGCCGATGTCGCGCAATCATCGTCTCCACCCATCCGGGATGCCAGAGTGGAGGAATGTCTGTTCTGCGCCCGCGTCCACAATGCGCTCTATGATTTCCTACGGAAGCACCAGCATCAGTTGGCGACCGATCCCGAGGCGCGCGCAAGCCTCGCCGCCGCGCGCGGGTTCTGTGAGCCGCATCTGCGGCTCTACGCCTCGATGGCCGCCGACAGGGACATTTGCCTTGCATTGTCACCGCTCATGAAGCGCGCCGCCTGCGCGCTCGCCGCTGCCGGGGCTGAAACGGCCGGCTACGGATCTTCGCCCGGCGCCGGAGCGCCTGTGTTCCCACCGAGCTGTGAGCTCTGTTCCGTCCAGCGCATCGTGGAGCTTCGAGTGGCCAGGCAGGTCCTGACGAACGGGCCCGCGGCCGCAGTGCTGCCAACCGTGTGCCTGCCGCACATACGGTGGCTCACGGCATACCTGTCGGATGCCTCCTTTGCCACGCGTGCACCCATTCCGTCCCGCGAGCTTCTGGGCGCACTGCTCTGTCGGCAAGCGGCGGCAGCCGAGCGGCTTGCCGAGGACATGCAGCGCCACGCGCTCAAGCGGGATGGGATTCGTCGCAACCTCCTAACCGAGGAGGAGGAGCGAGCGTCGCAAAGGGCGCTGGCCTTCCTTGCCGGCGCCCGCCAAGTCCATGTGGGACGCTGACCCTTTGGGTGCAGTCCCCGCAAGCGGGGCCTGTTCCGGACCGAGGAGCTCCTGTGCCACGCCCGGCTCGCCAGGGGGCTCACAGGAGCGAATGGCGTGGATCACAAGAGCTCCTCGATTCGGCCGGCTATTCGGCGCCTGAGTCCGAATGCATGCTGTTACCCGACGGCGCCCGGGGAGGCCGCCCGGCTGTCCTCATTGGGTTGGCGCTTGCTTCCATGCCCGATCACCTCGGCCGCGGAGGTGATGGCGGCGAGAATCGAAGTGATGAGCCCCAGGTACCCGCCGGCGATAGTGAACCCGTGGATCGCGGTCCAATCGCCGATGGCGAGCGCCAGCAATGTCAGCCAGAGGCCGAGCAGAAACAGCATCCGCTGCAGCTCCGCCTTGAATGAGCCCAGCCACACCCAGGCGAAGAACAGTGTCCATACGAAAAAATACCATCCGCCGTAGCTACCCGG
>JASHVV010000371.1 GCA_030044385.1 Gammaproteobacteria bacterium | reverse complement strand
TCTTGTTGCACCCCACGGCTTTGCGCATAGTGCGCCCATGACACCGATCGAATCCCGCATCGCCGCCGAGCTCGCCGTCAAACCGCCGCAGGTCATCGCCGCCGTCGCCCTGCTCGACGGCGGGGCCACGGTGCCCTTCATCGCGCGCTATCGCAAGGAGGCCACCGGTGGTCTCGACGATGCGCAGTTGCGGACTCTGCAGGAGCGACTGGCGTATCTGCGCGAGCTCGAGGAGCGGCGCGCCGCGGTGCTGAAGAGCATCGCGGAGCAGGGCAAGCTGACGCCGGACCTGCGGGCGAGCCTGGAGGCGGCCGATACGAAGCAGCGGCTCGAGGATCTCTACCTTCCCTTCAAACCGAAGCGCCGCACCAAGGCGCAGATCGCCCGGGAAGCGGGACTCGATGCGCTGGCGCGCGCGCTGCTCGCCGATCCAACGCTCGATCCGCAGACGGAGGCGTCCGGATACCTGAAAGCGGCCTTTACCACCGAGCAGGGCGAGAACCCGGGCGTGCCCGATGCGAGGGCGGCGCTCGAGGGCGCCCGGCAGGTGCTGATGGAGCAGTTTGCCGAGGACGCCGCACTGGTCGGCGACCTGCGAGAGCACCTGCGCGCCAACGCGCGCCTGGTGTCCCGGGTCGCCGCGGGCAAGGAAGAGGTGGGCGCGAAGTTTCGCGATTACTTCGACTACCAGGAGCCGCTCGAAGCCATTCCGTCGCACCGGGCCCTGGCGCTCTTCCGCGGCCGCAAGGAGGAGATCCTGCAGCTCGCCTTGAAGCTTCCCGAGGAGCAGGTCGAGGCCGGGCAGCCGGCTGCGGCTCCCGAGGCGCTCAACTCCTGCGAGCGCAAGATCGCCGCGCGCTTCGGTCTCGCCAGCAAAGGTCGCCGCGGCGATGCCTGGCTGCTGCAGACGGCGCGCTGGACGTGGCAGGTGAAGCTCGCCTGGCAGCTCGAGGGCGAGCTGCTGGCGCAGCTGCGCGAGCGCGCGGAGGAAGAGGCCATCCGCGTCTTCGCCCACAACCTCAGTGACCTCTTGCTCGCCGCTCCGGCGGGACCGCGGGCCGCCATGGGCCTCGATCCGGGACTGCGCACGGGGGTCAAGGTCGCGATAGTGGATCGCACGGGTAAGGTCCTGGACACGGCCACCATTTACCCGCACGCCCCGCGCAACGACTGGGAAGGATCGCTGCACGCGCTCTCGTTGCTGGCCAAGAAGCACGCGGTCGACCTCGTCAGCATCGGCAACGGCACCGCCTCGCGGGAGACCGACAAGCTGGCCGCCGATCTCATCAGGCGCAACCCGGATCTGAAGCTCACCAGGATCGTCGTCTCGGAGGCGGGCGCCTCCGTGTACTCGGCCTCGGAGCTCGCCTCGCGCGAGCTCCCGGGGCTCGATGTGACGCTGCGGGGCGCGGTTTCCATCGCCCGGCGCCTGCAGGATCCTCTGGCGGAACTGGTCAAGATCGATCCGAAGTCGATCGGCGTCGGGCAGTACCAGCACGATGTCAACCAGACGAAGCTGGCGCGCTCGCTCGATGCCGTGGTGGAGGACTGCGTCAACGCCGTCGGCGTGGATGTGAATACCGCCTCACCGGCGCTGCTCGCCCGCATCTCCGGCCTGTCGGAGTCGCTCGCCGCCGCGATCGTGCGGCACCGGGACGACCAGGGTGCCTTCCGCAGCCGCGAGGCGCTGCGTGAGGTGCCGAGACTCGGCGCCAAGACCTTCGAGCAGGCCGCGGGCTTTCTGCGCATCAATGATGGCGAGAACCCGCTCGACCGCTCCGCGGTGCATCCGGAAGCCTATCCGGTCGTGGAGCGCATGCTCGCGGACCTGCGCAAACCGCTGCCGGAGGTGATGGGCGACTCGCGTGTCGTGCGGCAGATCGATGCCGCCCGCTATACGGATGAGCGTTTCGGCCTCCCCACGGTGCGCGACATCCTCAAGGAGTTGGAAAAGCCCGGGCGCGATCCGCGGCCGGAGTTCAAGTCCGCGGTATTCCAGGACGGCGTGGAGGACCTGAAGGACCTGACGCCGGGCATGGTGCTCGAGGGCGTGGTGACGAATGTCACCAACTTCGGCGCCTTCGTCGATGTCGGCGTGCATCAGGACGGACTCGTGCACATCTCCATGATGTCGGAGCGGTTCGTGAAGGATCCGCGCGAGGTGGTCAAAACGGGCGACGTCGTCAAGGTGAAAGTGCTCGAGGTCGACCTGCAGCGCCGGCGCGTCGCGCTCACCATGAGATTGGGCGACAGCTCACCGCGTGCGCGACCCGAAGCCGGACGGCAGGGTGTCAGCGAGCGCGATAGAGGCCGGCCGCCGCCGCGTCCGGCATCGCGCCAGGACTCGCAGCGCAACGGTGATCTGCAAGGCAACGGTGTGATGGCAGACGCGTTGAAGCGCGCCCTGAAGCGCTGAGACGTCAACCATGTTCGGGGGTCGCTTGATCGAGAATCGCCGCGGGGTCGTCGGACCCGCAAGCCGCATCATCTGCCTGGCCGCCCTGCTGCTCTGCGGACCCTGCTTCGCCGCACCGGTGGTGCTCGATCGCAATGGCGCGTATGTCGCCATCGAGCGCTATGCGCCCAACATCGTGCGCATCACGATCGCCACCGATTACGAAACGGCGGTGGCGCCTCCCGGGTATGGGCTCATCGGCCGTCCCGACCCGAACGGTTTCCAGCATACCGAGGACGCAGGCGGCGATGACTTTCGCTCCAGCGCCCTGCATCTACACGTCGACGCGCCGCCCCCTTCCGGCCCGCCTTCGGCGGGGGAGCGCTACTTCGCGCCGGCTCTGCCGCCCGTAGCGCTCGAAATCCAGAACGCAAAAGGGCAAACCGTGCTGTCCATGACGGGATGGCAGATGGCTCCGCACACCGTCAACGGCGAGCGCACTTTCCAAGTCGGCGCCAGCTTCGCGGCTCCGGCTGACGAGCACTTCTACGGCCTGGGTCAGAACCAGGACGGCATTCTCGACCTGCGCGGCCGCACGATCGACTGCAAGCATTGGTACGACGACCCGCATGGAGAGACCGTCTGTGTGCCCTTCATGGTCTCGAGTCGCGGCTATGGAATCGTGTGGGACAATCCGTCGGATACCCACGTCTACCCAGGCGTCAACGGCCAGACGCTCTGGCAATCCAAGGTGGGTGAGCGCGTATCGTTCTTCGTCATCCTGGGTGACGACGCCGATGCGCTCTACACCGGATATGCCAAGCTCACCGGCTGCACGCCCATACCGCCGAAGGCGGCCTTCGGGCTCATCCAGTCGAAGGCGCGCTACAAGAGCCAACAGGAGGTCCTCGACGTCGCGCGCACCTACCGCAAGAAGGGCTATCCGCTCGATATCATGGTGATCGACTGGTTCTACTGGACGCGCATGGGCCAACTCGACATCGATCCGACGCAGTTCCCGGATCCGGATGCGATGAACCGCGAGCTGCACGCGCTCGGCATCGAGTCGCTGATCTCGGTGTGGCCGCGCTTCGAGCGCGACTCGCGTTACTTCAACGAGCTCGACGCCAAGGGATATTTCCTGAAGGACGAGGATGGCAAGACCCAGGACGGGCTGCCGTTCCGCGCCGATCGCGCCGGTGCCCTGATCGACGCCACCAACCCGCAGGCGCTCGACTGGTTCTTCGACCACGTCCGCGACAACATCCTGTCACACGGCTTCGATTACCTCTGGCTCGATGAGACGGAGCCGGATCTCGTGCCCGACGGGTTCTTCTTCAAGATCGGCTCGGGCGATCGCTATCACAACGTGTTCCCGCTGCTCTACGTCAGCGGCATGTCGCAGCGGCTGCGCCGCTACCGCCCCGGCAAGCGCGTGCTCATCCTCGCGCGGGCGGCGTATCTCGGCTCGCAGCGCACCGGCGCGATCTTCTGGTCGTCCGACATCGATCCGTCCTGGGAGGCGCTCAGGCACCAGATCCCGACGGGTCTCGACATGACCGCCTCGGGGATCGCCTATTGGGGTAACGACATCGGCGGGTGGCAGCCGTTGCCGCAGACTTCCTCGGCCAGCCGGCCGCCGCTGATCGACCCCGCGGCCGCCCGCGATGTCGTCGGCCGGGACTATGACTATCCGGAGCTCTTCACGCGTTGGTTCGAGTACGGCACCTTCCTGCCGACCTTGCGCATCCATGGGGAGCGCAAGCACACGGAGATCTGGGCGTATGGCCCGCAGGCGGAGGCAATCCTGGCCCGGTACGACCGTTTGCGCTATCGGCTGATTCCCTACATCTACTCGCTTGCCTGGCATACGTACCGGACCGGCGCGCCGTTCATGCGGGCGCTGTGGATGGACTTCCCCGGCGACCCGAAGGTTGCGAGCGTCGGCAACGAGTACATGTTCGGGCCCGATTTCCTGGTGGCGCCGGTCACGCGCCAGGGGCAGACACGCAAGCCGGTGTACCTGCCCGCGGGCGCCGACTGGTACGACTACTGGACCCACGAGCGCTTCTCCGGCGGTCAGACCGTCACCGTCGC
>JASHVV010000370.1 GCA_030044385.1 Gammaproteobacteria bacterium | reverse complement strand
GGTGCGGCAACTGGTGCCCATCGTCGCGGGCGACCCGTCGCTGGTCGGCAATCTCCTGCGGGTGGCGAACAGCTCGTTCTACCGCGTCACCCAACATCCGATCGAGACCATCGAAAGGGCGCTGGTGATTCTCGGCAGCGACGGACTGCGCTCGGTCATGGCGGCGGCTCTGATGCAGCCGATCTTCCAGGTCCCCGCTGCCGGCGGGCCGGCGCGGTTTCCGGAGCTCGTCTGGGAGCACGCGGTACGCTCGGCTCACGCGGCCATCCCGCACGCCGCCCTGGTGGAGCGGGCCAATGGCTTTGCGGCCGAGCTGCTGACCCTCATCTGCGGTCTGGCGGAGATCGTCCTCTTTCGCGCGGTGGTCGAGCACTGCGCCGCCTCATCCGCGGGAAAAGCGCTCGATCCTCTGGTGGTCGCCTCCATACTCGATTCGCGCTCGGCGCTCTTCGCCTGGCACATCGGCGCGGAATGGCGGCTGTCGGAGGAGATGCTGGCGGCGATCGAGGAGCAGATGGCTGCTTCCGAGCCGGCGACACCGCTCGGGCGGTCACTGCGCTTCGGCCGCCGCGCGGGCGCGCTGGCCGTGCTTCACGGCAATGCCATCATCGACGAGGCGAGTCTCAGAATCTCGCTGCCGTCGTCCGGACTCTCACCCGCGCATCTCGAGTCCATGTTGAAGCGACTCCTGCGGCCGCACGAGGATCCCAGGGCGCTGGCGGGCAACCCGGTCAGGCCCGGGCAGCGCCGCGCGGCCGAGGCGCCCGTTCCGGCCCGGCAGGGCTTGCGCCGCGGCGCCGCATAGTCACCGCAACCCATTGTTTTTATTGGTTCCAAAGGAGAGGGGCCAGGGACGGTGTCGGCGCTTCAAAAAGCGGGCACGGCGCGATTGAACTTCTGCTGCGATCCCTATAGGATGCCGGCCCCTTCTGCCCTCGACTCCCGGATTTGCCAGCGCCAGGCATGGGATCGAGGAGGGCGCTGCTTCCTTCAGCGCAGATCATTTTGGATGCATGAGCCGGGCCGGCCTGCCTGCCCGGCTACCCGACAGTGTGAACCGTATATTCGAACCGGAAACTCGCCATGGCCCGTACGACCGCCCTTTCTGACATCCGCAACATCGGCATCATCGCCCACGTCGATGCCGGCAAAACGACGACGACGGAGCGCATCCTGTATTACACCGGGCGCAAGCACACGATCATCGACATCCATGACACCAAGGATCTGAAGACGTCGACGACGACCGACTACCTCGAGCAGGAACAGAAGCGCGGCATCACGATTCAGAGCGCCGCGGTCTCCTGCTTCTGGCGTGACAAAAAGATCAATCTGATCGACACCCCCGGGCACGTCGACTTCACCATCGAGGTGAATCGCTCGCTGCGCGTCCTGGACGGCGCCGTGGTGGTGTTCGACGGCGTGGCCGGTGTCGAGCCGCAGTCCGAGACCAACTGGCGTCTTGCGGACAACTATGGCGTGCCGCGCATCTGCTACGTCAACAAGATGGACCGCAGCGGCGCCAGCTTCACGCGCTGCGTGGACATGATCAGGAAGCGCCTCGGCGCGCGCCCGCTGCCGGTACAGATCCCGATCGGCTCCGAAGACAACTTCAAGGGCATGATCGACCTCGTCGAGATGAAGGCGCTGGTGTGGGACTCGGACGACAAGGACGCCGAGTGGCAAACGCTCGACGTGACGCCGGACCTCGCCGACAAGCTCGATATCCGCGTGCCGACGGATCGCGCGATCCTCGCGGACGTGGAGAAGTACCGTACGGAGCTGGTCGATACCTGCCTCGAGATGGACGACGAGGCCATGCACAAGTACCTCGAGGAGGGTCACGCTCCTTCGGCGGACGTGCTGCGCCAGTGTCTGCGCAAGGGCACCGTGACGGGCGCGTTCAACCCCGTGCTGTGCGGCTCTTCATACAAGAACAAGGGCGTGCAGCAGGTGCTGGATGCCGTGGTCGACTACATGCCGGCGCCCACGGACGTCGCGGCCATCAAGACACTGGACGAAGACGGCAACGTCGTCGGCGAACGCAAGTGCTCGGATGACGAGCCGTTCAGCGGCCTGGCGTTCAAGGTGATCAACGATGCCTACGGCGCCCTGACGTTCGTGCGCGTGTACTCCGGCGTGCTCACCAAGGGCGCCTCCATACAGAACACCACGCGCGGCAAGCGCGAGAAGATCGGCCGCATGGTCGAGATGTTCGCCAAGGAGGCGAATCCGATCGAAGAGGCGCGCGCCGGCGACATCATCGCGCTCGTCTCCATGCAGGAAACGGAGACCGGCGACACGCTGTGCGATGCCGCCAATCCGGTGATCCTCGAGCGCATGCGCTTCCCGGACCCCGTGATCAGCGTATCCGTGAAACCGAAGGTCAAGGGCGATCAGGAGAAATTCGGCGCCGCGCTCGGGAAGATGGTGCGCGCCGATCCTTCGCTCCATCTGGAGACGGACCGCGAGACGGGGCAGACGATCCTGCGCGGCATGGGCGAGCTGCACCTGGAAGTGACGCTCGATCGCATGCGCACGGAATTCAACGTCGAAGGCATCATGGGCGAGCCGCAGGTCGCCTATCGCGAGACCATCACGCGCAGGATCGACGAGCAATACGTGCACAAGAAGCAGACCGGCGGCTCCGGCCAGTTCGCCGAGGTATGGATCACGTTCGAGCCGCTGGAGCGCGGCAAGGGCTTCGAGTTCGTCGATGCAACCTCGGGCGGCTCCGTGCCGCGCGAGTACGTGCCGTCGGTGGAGAAGGGGCTCAAGATCCAGAAGGAAGACGGTGTGTTGG
>JASHVV010000369.1 GCA_030044385.1 Gammaproteobacteria bacterium | reverse complement strand
GCTCGCCGCCCGGCAGGAGCGCATCGACTGGTGCCTGGTGGGCGAGCCCTCGAGCGAGGTCGCGGTGGGCGACACCATCAAGATCGGCCGGCGCGGCTCGTTCAGCGGCCGGCTGACGGTGCATGGCGTCCAGGGACACGTCGCCTACCCCCATCTGGCGGAGAATCCCGTGCACAAGCTCGCGCCCGCGCTCGCGGAGCTCACGAGCCGCCGCTGGGACCAGGGCACTGAGCATTTCGAGCCGACCAGCTTTCAGGTCTCGAATCTCAATGCCGGCACGGGCGCGCCCAACGTCATCCCCGGGGAGCTCAAGGCGCGATTCAACCTGCGGTATTCCCCGGTGCAGACGCTCGATGGGCTGAAGGAGACGGTGGAGGGGATCCTGCGCAAGCACGGCGTGCGCTTCACGCTGGAGTGGTACGTCTCCGGAGAGCCGTTTTATACGCCGCCGGGCGAGTTGTCCCAGGCCGTCGGAGCGGCAATCGAGGACGTGACGGGCTCGAGGCCGAAGATGACCACTGGCGGCGGCACGTCGGATGGTCGGTTCATTGCGCCGCTCGGCGCCCAGGTAGTGGAGCTGGGCGTGGTGAACGCGTCAATTCACAAAGTGAACGAGTGCGTGCGGCTCACGGACATCGATGCGCTCCATCGCATGTATTTCAACGTGCTGAAAAACCTCCTCGTATAGCGCTGGATCCGGGCTCCTGCCCGGCCCAGCGCGCCTCGGGCAAAAAGCGCGGTTTTTTGCCCGAGGCTCCGCCACCTGCGGCGGCGGGGCACATCCATGTGCCTGGCGGACGCTACGCCTTCGCGCTCACGCACGTCGGGCGTTCGCGATGGCGCCGGCGGTGCCCAGGAAGGCGGCCCAGATGAGCACCCACGCCGGCATGGCGAGACCCAGGAACGTCCAGTTGACGATGCCGCACTCACCGCTGCCGGTGAGCACCTTGCGGATCACCGTGGTGATCGGCATCCACTTCAGCATCATGGAGAGCGGCGCGCCGCAGGACGGGACGGCGCCCGGCGGCAGGTGTTGGAGATAGAGCTGGCGGGCAGCCACTCCCACCGTGGCGAGTGCTGCGATGGCCAGGAGCGCGGCATAGACGCGCGCGCCTCCGCGATGCGGGCTGTGCAGCGCGGCGATCAGGAAGACGACGCCCAGCGCAGCAATGCCGATCCGCTGGAAGATGCAGAGCGGACAGGGGTCGAGCCCCAGATGGAACTGCGCGTACAGGGCGTAGGCGATGAGCCCGGCGCAGAGCAGGAAGCCAGCCAGGTTGATGGGGCGGCGCGACGGCGTGCCGGCCGGCCGGCTCGTAACCGTCAACGGCGTCCCGCTCACGGCGCGCCCGCGGGCCTGGGCGCGTCGGCGGCGGGAGCTGCTCGCTCTCTCAGCTCCCGCTCGACATCGTCCAGCGACGTATGGCGGACGTCCTTGCCGTAAACCATGTAGATGACGTATTCGCTGATGTTCTTCGCGTGGTCACCAATGCGCTCCAGAGCGCGGACGACCCACATGACATCCAGCGCGCGGCGGATAGTGCGTGGATCCTCCATCATGAAGGTTATGCTCTGGCGCTGGATGGCCTCGTACTCCTCATCGACCAGTCGATCCTGGCGTGCGACGCGCAGGGCCGACTCCGCGTCCATGCGGGCGAACGCATCGAGGGCGTCGTGGACCATCTCCGAGACGATGCGGCCGAGATGCTTGATCTCGCGATACTTGTCCGCCGGGCGCTCCATGGTCGCGAGCCGCGAGGCGATGTAGCCTATCTTCTCGCCCTCGTCGCCGATGCGCTCCAGGTCGGTGATGGTCTTGATGATGGCGACGATGACACGCAGGTCGCCCGCCGCGGGCGCGCGCGTCGCCAGAATCCGGCTGCACTCCTCGTCGATCGAGACCTCCATGTTATTTACCTGGAAGTCCCCGAGCGCGACCGACTCGCCGAGGGTGCTGTCGCCCTCGGTGAGCGCCGTGATGGCCTTCTGCAGCTGCTGCTCCACGAAGCCGCCCATGGCGAGCACTTTGCTGCGCACGCGCTCGAGATCTTCGTTGAAGCGTCGGGAGATGTGGTGGCTGAGGTCGGCGGTTTCCATCAGGATCTTGCTCCGGCTCGGCTGCGGATGATACGGCATCTACACCGCGGTTGCCGCGCGGGCGACATGGACCCGCTGCGGGGGAAAATGGCAGGTGAACGTGCTGCCCTTGGCCGTCGCGCTGCGCACCTCGAGCTCCGCGCCATGCCGTTGCAGGACGTGCTTGACGATGGCGAGGCCGAGGCCCGAGCCGCCGGTGGCGCGCGAGCGGCCCGGATCGACACGATAGAAACGCTCCGTGAGACGCGGAATGTGCTCGGAGGGGATGCCGATGCCGGTATCGGTGACGGAGAAATGCCCGCCATCCTCATCCACCCACCAGCGCATCTCGATGGAGCCTTCCACGGGCGTGTATTTGGCGGCGTTGTCGACCAGGTTGGAGAAGGCGGAGTGGATCTCCGACTCGATGCCGATCAGGGCGGCGTCGGAATCGATCCGCTCCCGCACCTCCCGCGGATGCACCGGCCGGGCGAGCACGTCCTTGCGCAGCAACGCCAGCAGCGCCGCCACGTCCACCGGCTCCCCGCCGACCGGCTCGCCGGTCTGCTCCAGGCGGGAGAGCTCGAGCAGGTCGTGAATGATGGCGGTCATGCGCTCGGCCTGGCGGCGCATCTCCGCGACCGGCCCGGCGAGGTCCCGGTCGAGCGCCGGGTCCTGGCTCAGCGTCTCGAGATAACCGGAGATCACGGTGAGCGGCGAGCGCAGCTCGTGCGAGGCGTTGGCGACGAAGTCCCGGCGTACCGCCTCGAGGCGCATCTGCCGCGATACGTCCTCCACGAGCAGCAGCTGCTGGCCGTCGCCGTAGGGCACGATCTGCAGGGCGAGGTAGCAGTCGTCACGGCTGGCGCGGCGAATGACCACGGGATTGGCGTAATCCTGCAGCCGCAGATACCGGTTGAACTCCGGCTCGCGCAGCAGATTCTCGATCCGCAGGCCGAGGTCCCCGGCGCGGCGCAGGTCGAGGAGCCTGCCCGCCATGCGGTTGAACCAGACGATCTCGCGCTGCGGGTTGAGAATGACCACGCCGTTCGGCAGCGCGGCGGTCGAGCTCTGGAGCTGACGCACGAGCTGCACGAAGCGCTGCTTGTGGAAGCGCTTGCGCCGATGCAGGCGCACGATCTGGGAGATGATCTCCCCCCAGACACCGCCGATCTCCGGCGGCACGGCAAAGCTGCGATGGCGCACCCACCATTCCACCCGGAAGAGCACCACGAGCTGCCAGGTCAGATGGACGGCGAGCGCGATCGCGAGCCCGCCCCAGATGCTGCCCAGCAAGGCGCCGACGATCAGGCCGGCGACGATCGTCCCGAGCAGCCGGCCGGCCGCGAACCACCAGGCGTGAGTTGCCGATTGCAGCGGGATCCTCACTGAGCCTTGTTGGAGAACCGATAGCCGGCGCTGCGCACCGTCTGGATGTAGCGATCCATGCCGTATGGCTCGAGCGCCATCCGCAGCCGGCGAATGCAGACGTCGATCGTCCGGTCCTCGACGCTGGTGTCGCTGCCCCACAGCCGGGCGATGAGCTGCTCGCGGCTGAAGACACGCTCCGGGCGGCTCATGAAGAACTCCAGCATGCGGAACTCCGTCCGCGCAAGCGGCAGCACGTCGCCGTTGACGGTGATCCGCTGGCCCTGCTGATCGAGTTTCAGGCCCTCGAACTCCAGCATCTGATCGAAGCCGACGGTGCCCGCCCGGCGCAGCACGGCACTGATGCGCGCCAGCAGCTCCCGCGGCGAGAACGGCTTGGTGACATAGTCATCGGCGCCGTTCTCCAGGCCCGTCACCTTGTCGCCCTCCTCGGCCCGGGCCGTGAGCATGATGATCGGCAGCTCCCGCGTGAGACGGTCGCGCTTCACCGCGCGGGTGAGCTCGAGGCCGCTCATGTCCGGCAGCATCCAATCGACCAGCATGAGGTCGGGAAGCCGGTCGGCCAGCGCCTCGCGCGCCGTCCGGCAGTCCTCCGCCTCGCGCACGCCATAGCCGGCGCGCTTGAGGCCGAAGGCGATCATGTCGCGGATGGCCCGCTCGTCCTCCACTACCAGAATGAGTTTTCCGTGCATGTCCCCAAATCTCGGCAACGCGCGTATTAGAGTCGGAGATTGTTGCAGAGCAATGACGGCATCCGGGATATGTTACGGCGGCGGCCGCGCCACATCGTCCCGAAGATAGACCGGCACGGCGGCCTCGGGGGCGAGCAGCCGGCCGGCGGCCACCTCCGCAGCGGCAAGCAGGGCCACCTCGGCGGCCCGGGGCAGGAGCCGATCCCAGCGCTCGCGCACGGTCACTCCCGCGAGCGCGCCCAGCTGGGGGTAGGCGGCGAAGCCGCGCCCGAGGCCGGCCGCACCCGGCCAGCCCGGCGGCAGGTGCACGCCGCCCGGCGGACTGACCCGCTCCGGGCTGCGCTCATGGGCCAGGCCGTTCCCGTCCCGCTCGAAGCATGCCCAGTAGACCTCGCGCATGCGGGCATCATTACACACGAGCGCCTGCGTGACGCGGCCGTCTTCATCGAAGGCGCGCTGCGCCAGGGCGCGCAGATCGGAGATCGGCACCACTCCGAGGCCGGCGCCGAAGGCGAGGCCCTGAGTGACGCTGGCGGCGAGCCGCACGCCCGTGAAGGCGCCCGGGCCGCGGCCGAACGCGATGGCATCGAGCGCCTGCAGGCTCGTCCCGGCCTCGGCGAGCAGCTCATCGATCATGGGCAGGATGCGCTCGGCATGGCCGCGCGCCAGCTCCGCCTCGCGCGTGAGCAGACGCTCTTCCACGAGCAGCGCCGCCGAGCAGCACTCGGTGGCGGTGTCGAGCGCCAACAGCCTCACGGGGCGACACCCGCGCGGCGCGCCACCGCCGGCGGCGCATGGCGGCGCAGAAAGTCGCGCGCCGCCTGCCGCTCCCGCGTCATGCTCATCGGCGGCAGCGCGCCGAGAAACACTTTGCCGTAGCCGCGTCCCGTGAGCCGCGGATCGCAGATCGCGACCGCGCCGAAATCCTCCTCACTGCGAATCAGGCGCCCCACCCCCTGCTTCAGCGCCAGGGCGGCCTCCGGAAGTTGGTACTCGCGAAACGCGCTCCGGCCCGCCGCCTCGAGGTGCTCGACGCGAGCCCGCACCAGCGGATCGTCGGGCGAGGCAAACGGCAGCTTTTCGATCACCACGAGCCGCAAGGCGTTGCCCTTGACGTCCACGCCCTCCCAGAAGCTGGTCGTGCCGAGCAACACGGCGTTGCCGTCCTCGCGGAACTCCCTGAGCAGCCGCTCGCGCGGCCCCTCGCCCTGCACCAGCAACCGGTAGCCCGCGGTCCGCCCGGACTGCTGCCGCCACAGCGCCGCCGCCGCGGCGAGTGCGCGATGACTGGTGAAGAGCACGAAGGCACCGCCCGCGGCGGCCTCGATGAGCTCGAGCGCCACCTCCATCACCGCCGGCAGAAACTGCGGCGATGAGGGCAGCGGCATCCCCTCGGGAAGATAGAGGAGACTCTGGCGCGGATAGTCGAATGGACTCTCGATCTTGAGAGTCGCGCAGCCGTCGAGGCCCAGCCGGCCGGTGAAGGGACCGAAGTCCTCCCCGAGCGACAGTGTCGCCGAGGTGAACACCCAGGAGCAGGGATGCGCCTCGATGAGCGCCTGGAAGCGCGCCGCGATGTCGAACGGCAGGAGGCTCAAGGCGAAGCGCCCGCCGGACCCGCCCTCGGCGAGCGGCAGCTCGCCGGCCGGCGGCGCGGCGAGCTCGATCGAGCGCGCGCCCTCGAGGTCGCCGACCGCCGCGATGCGCTCGAGACTCGCCGCGAGCTCGCCCGCCCGATCTCCCAGCGCGCCCATCGCCGTCTCCTCGCCGGCCGCGCGCAGCGCTTCCCCGAGCGCCGCCACCGCATGTGTCAGGTCGGTGACGGCCGCGGCGAGCGGTGAATCCGCTTCCGTCCAGGCGATGCGGCCGGCGCGGCCGGCGGCCGCGCCGCGGACCTGCCTGATGCAGGAGAGGACCTCCCGCGCCGCCGATACCGCCTGTGCGTGGGCCGCGGGCGTCAGGCCGCACGCCCGCGCGAGCTCTGCCTGAGCCTCATCCAACAAACTCTCGATGCGCCGGCTGCTCACGTGCGCGCCGAAGAACTGCGCCGCGAGGTCGGGGATCTGGTGCGCCTCGTCCAGGATGATGGCGTCGGCGGCGCCCAGCAGATCGCCGAAGCCGTCCTGCTTGAGCGCGAGATCGGCGAGCAACAGGTGATGATTGACGATGACGATGTCGGCATCGAGCGCCTGGCGCCTGGCGAGCGCGACATGACAGCCCGCAAGCTGGGGACAGCGCGCGCCGAGGCAGTTGTCGCGCGTCGAGGTTACTTTCGTCCAGACAGGGTGCGAGTCCGCCAGCCCGGTGACCTCCGCGAGATCGCCGCCGCGGGTGATCCGCGACCAACCGCGGATGCGCTCGAGCATCTCGTCACGTCCCTGTGGCGCGGTTTGCTCCAGGCGGTGGCGGCAGAGATAGTTGGCCCGGCCCTTGAGCAAAGCGACCGTCGCCGGCCGGCCGAGGGCCGCGCCGACCAGCGGCAGGTCCTTGGCGTAGAGCTGATCCTGCAGCGTCCGGGTGCCCGTCGAGATCAGTACGCGCGCGCCGGAGAGCAGCGCGGGCACGAGATATGCGAACGTCTTGCCCGTGCCGGTGCCCGCCTCGACCGTCAGCACCTCGCGCCGCGCCAGCGCGGCGGCGATCCTCCCGGCCATGTGAGCCTGCTGACGGCGGACGTTGAAGCCCGGCAGCGCGCGCTGCAGAGGCCCTCCTTCCCCGAAGATGTCCTCGAGCTCCAACATACGACGATGAACGAAGGTTTCTGCGTTGTGCGATTATGGAACAAAAGTGGAGGTTTTATCGTACTTTATTAGGACTCGCGGGACACGCGGCTATACTGGGACGCACTCCGGGACCCGGCAGGAGCGTACGGTCCCCCACCTGTGGTGAACGGCCTCGGTGAAGGCCGGGCCGCACACGAAAGAGGATCCGAGGATGGCCACTGCCGCACCCCTGCCGATTCCGCTATCCCAACTCTCGCGCGCCGTCACCGACTGGGTGGAGTCGGTCAGGATCCTCACCCAGCCCGCCGGGGTGCGCTGGTGCGAGGGGACCGACGAGGAATACCGCGAGCTCGCCTCCAGGCTGATCCGCGACGGCGAGCTCATCAAGCTCGATGCCGGGCATTTCCCCGGCTGCCACCTCTATCGCTCGAGTCCGAGCGACGTCGCGCGCGTCGAGCACGTGACCTACATCTGCACCCGATCCAAGGACGATGCCGGACCCAACAACAACTGGATGGATCCGGAGCAGGCACATGCCAGGATGCGCGAGCTCTTCTGCGGCTGCATGCGCGGGCGCACCCTGTATGTCATCCCGTACTGCATGGGTCCCCTCGACTCGCCGTTCGCGCGCTGCGGCGTGGAGATCACCGACAGCGCCTACGTCGTACTCAACATGATGGTCATGACGCGGGCGGGACGCGCGGCCCTGGAGCGCATCGCCCGCGACGGTTACTTCGTCCGCGGCCTGCACTCGACCGGGGAGCTCGATCCGAACCGGCGCTTCATCATGCATTTCCCGGACGAGCTCGCGATCGAGAGCTTCGGCTCCGGCTACGGCGGCAACGCCCTGCTCGGCAAGAAGTGCCACGCGCTGCGCATCGCGAGCTGGCAGGCGCGCTCCGAAGGCTGGCTGGCCGAGCACATGCTCATCGTCGGCCTCGAGAGCCCGAGCGGTGAGACGCACTACGTCGCCTGCGCGTTCCCGTCGGCATGCGGCAAGACGAACCTCGCCATGCTGATCCCGCCGGCCTCGCTCCCGGGCTGGAAGGTCTACACGGTGGGCGATGACATCGCCTGGCTGCATCCGGGCGCCGACGGGCGGCTCTGGGCCATCAATCCCGAGGCCGGCTACTTCGGCGTCGTGCCCGGAACCAACCCGAAGACCAACCGCAA
>JASHVV010000368.1 GCA_030044385.1 Gammaproteobacteria bacterium | reverse complement strand
CATAGTGCAGCTGAAGCGCTCGCCGGATGCAATGATCATCCACCTCGACAACGGTCAGGTCTGGCGGCAGATTGGATACGCTTCGGGTGACCTCACGCTGCACACGGGCGACGAGGTGACCATCGCCAAGCACCTGGGCTCGTACTGGTTGTCGGCCCGCTACGTCTCCGACATGCAGGTGCGGCAACAGCCTCAGTGAGGCGGCCGGCTCAGAACAGGCTCGCGCCGGCGATGCCTCCATACACACCGAGCCCGGCGGTGAGGACCGACACCGCGACGACCAGCCAGGCGTAGGGTCCTTTCAGGCGATGCTCCGGGGCCAGCGCCTTGAACGCCAGGGCCACCAGGAAGCCGAGCACCAGCGGCAGCATCAGGGCATTCATGACCTGCACGCCGATGTTGAGGGCGACGAGGTTGGGCACGAGGTCGACGACGACCGCGCCCCCGATGACGGCGATCGTATAGATGCCGTAGAACCAGGGCGCTTCCAGCGGATGATGCTCCAGGGAATGCCGGTAGCCCGTGACTTCGCCGAAGCCCCAGGCGGACGCGAGCGACACCACGATCGCCGCCACCAGCGCCGCGCCGATGGTGCCGAAGCCGAACACCACCCGCCCGACGCTGGCCCCCAGCACCGGCACCAGCATTTTGCTGATATCGCCGATGGTGTTGAGGCTGGCATTCGCGTGGAGCCTGCCGATCGTCGCAGCCCCCGCGATCAGCACCGCGGCCATGACCGCCTGCGCGATGATGGCGCCGAAGGCGGTGTCCCATTGCGCATGCCGGTAGTGGCAGGGCCGCAGCTTCTTGTCGGCGACCGCGGACTGCTGGTAGAAGATCATCCAGGGCATGATCACGGCGCCGATGTTGGCCGCGAGGAGATAGAGATAGGCGGTGTTGGTGATCGGCATGTGGGCGAGCCCGCGCGCGAGCTCCGCGCTCTGCGGGTGGGCGCGCCAGGCCACCACGAAGAACGCCAGCTCGAAGAGGCCGAGGGCGATCGCGACCCGCTCGACGCGGCGATAGGTTCCGGTCAGCACGATGGCCAGCAGCATCACCGTGACGATGCCGAGGCTCACGAGGCGCGGCACCCCGAAGAGCTCGCCGACGCCGGCCACACCCGAGAACTCCGTGATCAGAGCGCCGACGGTGGCCACGCCCAGTCCGCTGACCGACAGCCAGGCCCAGCCGGTGCCGAACGTACTGCGGATGAGCTCGCCGTGCCCCTTGCCCGTGAAGATACCGAGGCGGACGGTCAGCTCCTGCACGATGTAGAGCACCGGCATCAGCAGGATCTGCAGGAGGAGCAGGCGGTAGCCCCATTGGACGCCACTCTGCGCCGCCGTGATGATGCTGCCGACTTCCGTGTCCGCAAGCATGACCACGATGCCAGGGCCCATGACGGCCAGGAAGGTCTTCCACCCTGGGCCCGAGATCCGGGAGTGGCTCGGAACGGGGGCCGCCTGATCGTCCATCGTGGCTACGCCGGCCCCTCAGGTCGAGGCGCCCGAGGCGCTGCAGATAAGAGTGATTCGCATTTGCAGATGAGCGTAACAGATGCGTCCGGTGACGCCTAGAGGCCACTGGCGCTTCGTGTCGAAAAGGGGCAGGGTCCGGCGTCTAGAGGTTGGATGGCGGTGGTACCCGCCGGCAACGCTGGAGGCTCCGATGATGACGCTCTACGAGTTCGGCCCCACTCGCTCGCTCCGGCCTCGCTGGATGCTCCAGGAGCTCGGCGTGGACTTCGAGACCATCAGTGTGGACCTGATCGCCGGCGAGCACCGTGACCCGGATTTTCTCCAGGTCAATCCCGCGGGGAAGGTGCCGGTCCTGGTCGATGATGGCCTGATCCTGAATGAATCCGCTGCCATCGTCCTCTATCTGGCCGAGAAGTATCCCGATCGCGGCCTCCTTCCCACCGACCCTCGCCAGCGTGCCGACGCTTACCGCTGGATCCTCTTCGCGGTGACGGAGCTCGAGCAGCCTCTGTGGCGGATCTCCAAGCACACCGCCCTCTACCCGGAAGAAGACCGGCTACCCGCCGACGTGGCGCTGGCCCGCCGCGACTTCCTGCCCATGGCGGCAGTGCTCGAGAGGCACATGAAGGACCGGACGTACGTGGTCGGCGACCGCGTTACCGCCGCCGACTTCATAGTGGCTTACACGCTCGACTGGGCGGGCGAGGCGCAGCTTCTCGGTGACTGCCCCACCCTGCGATCCTACGTCGAGCGCATGTATGCGCGGCCGCGCGCGCCACGGCGCATCGGGGAGATCTTCCGCGCGATGCGATCCGCCGCTGCGGCCTAGCGAGGCCATCAACCGTGTCAAAGCTGAGCGTGCGCTCTTTTGCGGTATCGCTCGACGGATACGGCGCGGGTCCCAGGCAGAGCCTCGGCGCTCCTCTCGGCGAGGGCGGCATGGCCCTGCACGAGTGGCTGTTTGCCACGCGCACGGCGCGGCGAATGTTTGGTCAGGAAGGCGGCGAGACGGGCGTGGATGATGACTTCGCCGCCCGTGGCTTCGAGAACGTCGGCGCGTGGATCCTGGGGCGGAATATGTTTGGACCGGTCCGCGGGCCGTGGCCGGACGAGAGCTGGCGGGGCTGGTGGGGCGAGAACCCGCCCTACCACACACCGGTGTTCGTGCTGACGCACCACGCGCGAAAGCCGCTCGAGATGGAAGGCGGCACGACGTTCCATTTCGTCACGGACGGCATCGAATCGGCGCTGCGCCAGGCGAAATCGGCGGCCAACGGGCGCGACATCCGCGTGGGCGGCGGCGTAGAGACGATTCGGGCGTACCTCGAAGCCCGTCTGATCGATGACCTCCACCTGGTCGTCTCACCTGTCCTCCTGGGCTCAGGCGAATCGCTTTTCGCGGGCATCGACCTCCCGTTCCTCGGCTACCGGTGCGTGCGCCAGGTACCGGGCATCAGGGCTACGCACATGGAGCTCGTGAAGCAATAACCACCCTTGATCCGGGGGTAGCTGTAGCGCTACCGTACCTCGATTGGGGCGCGGGTATCTGCTCCAGGGGTGGAAGTAATGACAATAACGCAGGGGGGTCGCGAGCCAACGCTGGCCGCGACGATTGTACGTCTCGCATCGCTCGGCATCGCTCTTTGCATGCTAGCGGCGTGTGGCGGTGGTGGCGGCGGGTCGAGCTCGGGGAGTTCGGGTTCGGGCAGCGGCAGCTCGGGTTCGGGCGGTGACTCCGGCGTCTCCATGTCCGTGTCCCCCACTACCGTCTCGGTATCGGCCATAGTGGGCCAGTCCGCTCCGACAGCCTCTGTCGAGGTCTCCTTCAGCGGACAGACTGCCGACCAGGGTGTCTACCTTTCCGGCTCCTATACGGAGCACGGGATCGCTTCGCTGAGCGATTCGAGTGGCAGCTCGCCCGTCGTGGTCGCCATTCAATTCCAGGCGCCCGCAACTCTCGGCCCGGGCGTCTACCAGGACACCATCACCCTGACGGGGTGCTACCAGGAGGCCTGCACGCAGCAGGTCACTGGAAGTCCGCAAGCCATTCAGGTCACCTACACGGTCAGCGCCAGTGTCATGACGCTGACATCACTGAGTCCGTCATCGACGATGGCTGAAGGACCAGCGTTTACGCTGACCGCGACGGGCACGAATTTCACCTCTCAATCGCAGATCTCCTGGAACGGGACTCCCGTCGCCACGACTTACGACAGCCCCACGAGCCTGACCGCCCTGATTCCGGCCTCCGATATCGCGACTGCCGGTACAGTGCCGGTCACGGTGACCGACCCGACCGAGGGAGCCACCAACTCGCTTTCATTCTCCGTTACTCCCGCGGTACTCACCCTCACGTCCGTATCCCCCACGAGCGTGACCGTAGGTGGTCCTGCCTTCATGCTGACGGTGCTCGGGGCGGCCTTCACGAACTCTTCGGTCGTACAGTGGAACGGCACCTCGCGGACGACGACTTATGTGTCTTCGTCGGAGCTGGTCGCACAGATCAACGCAGCAGATATCGCCGCGCTGGGAACCGCTTCGGTGACCGTCCAGGATTCAACCAGCTCCGTAGGCACCACGAGTCCTCAGACGGTGACCGTCGCTCCGGCATCCGTCGACGCCTCGGCCTTCCAGATCAACGCGGCCCATTCCGGGAGCGTGACGTTCGCCAATCTCTTGCCCCTGCCCTCGGCGCCCACCTGGAGCGTCGATGTCGGAGGCACGCCGTCTTATGCGCTGATCGCCGACGGCAAGGTGTTCGTGACCGTGCCAGTTTCGGGCGGCGGCTCGGAAGTTCTGGCGCTTGACCAGGCAACCGGGGCCACCGTCTGGGGGCCAGTCCTCGTGGCGGGTACCGCCAACGCCGCATATGACAACGGAAGGGTCTTCGTGGTCATCGCATCCGGCAACGCCGCGACGATGGAAGCCCTCGACGCAGGCACGGGCGCAGTCGACTGGAGCACGCTGCTGTCAGGACAGTACATGTTCAGCTCGGCCCCCAGCGCCGGGGACGGGATGGTCTTCACAGGCGGCGCCGGCAACAGTGGCACGCTGTACGCGCTGAACGAAACGACTGGAGCCCTCGCCTGGACAGAGATGGTTCAAAACGGTGACGACAGCACACCCGCGGTCAGCGCGGATGGCGTGTACGTCACGTACCCGTGCTGGACATACGACTTCAGGCCTGCAACCGGCGACACCATCTGGAACTCGAACACCGGATGTGAAGGCGGCGGCGGCAACACACCCGTGGTGGCGAATCAGCTGCTGTACTCGCCGGAGAACTATCCCGGCTACAACGGCACCATTTTCAACGCGGAGAACGGCAGCAGCCAGGGCACTTTCACCGGCAGCGCTCCGCCGGCCTTGACGTCCACCATGGGATATTTCCTGCAGGGTGGCACGCTGCGCGGCATTACCGAGCCAGCCAGCGTAGTGCAATGGAGCTTTACCGGGGACGGGACGCTCACGGGGGCTCCCATCGTGGTCAATCAGTACGTCTTCATCGGATCGACCTCGGGGAACCTCTATGCCCTGGATGCGATCACGGGCACTCAGGTCTGGACCCAGGCTCTCGGACAGCCGGTCGATTCCGGAGTGGACTACATGCCCTATTCCAGCCTCTCGGCGGGAGACGGCCTCCTGATCGTCCCGGCGGGGACAAAGGTCATCGCCTACACGCTGTCGACGAATCCGTAGCAGCCCGATCGCGCGGCGGTCGGGCTACACTTCCCCCGCGGGCAAGGTCACGCGGGAGCGGATTATGTCATTTCTGCGCGGGCTGGTAGATCGGGCGCTCCTCGTCTGCGCCGTCGTAGCGGGCGGCCTCGTCCCGGGCTTCATCGCCCAGTATCGCCAGCGCCTTGGCGGCCGCCTGGACCAGGCCCTGCTCGATCTCTCGCCGTGGCAGAAGATCGCGGATCAGTACTTCCACGGAAGCCTGCGCGGCCTGATTCAGTATCACCTCGCCAGCAAGGACCCGACGTTCCACTCCGAGGGCGCGGTGATCAGCTCACTCGTGGACACCGTGCAACACTTGCAGAGCGAGGTTGCAGCTCTGCACGGCAATGTGTTCCAGCAGGCTGTATATCTCGCGCTGCACGCAGACCCGGGGATTGCACGCGCGACGCTATCCGAGTGGGTACCGACGTTTGGGCTGTCCGGAGACGGCGTGCTCTTCGCGCTCGCATTCGCGGCCGTCGTCTGGGTGATCTTTCAGGGAATCTGGTCCATCACCGCCGCGGGAGGCCGGCGGCTGTCAGCGCGCCCGCGGCAATCTCCACCGCAGCCGAAACATGCGTCCACGCTCCCGAAGGTAGACGCCAGGAAGTAACAGCTAGTACAAACCAGAGCTCACCGCCCAGTATCCGGGGGAGTCTACTATTTACCTGTATTCGATGCGGGAAGCCTTACGATCGCTAGCGGCTCGCCGGGAAACGACGCGGTAACCGGCGGGCCATCTGATCAAAGTCAGCGAGAGGGTTGTAGGCGGGGCCGGACAGACCTATGGCGACCCCTGTGAGCTGTAGGCGTCCGTGATTATCCGTCGAGAATGGCCATAGCAGGTCGACTCCATCGGCGTAAACGGGATTACCCGCAGTTTCAAACGGTACGTGCTCTCGCGCAGCATCGAAACGACGAGGAACTCGGAAAACCACGCGCAAGAACGCGAAGATCTTCTCGCCGGCCTCGTAGCGCTGGG
>JASHVV010000367.1 GCA_030044385.1 Gammaproteobacteria bacterium | reverse complement strand
GGGCACATCAAAGTGCTCGCCGCCGTCGCCGCGCTCCTCCTGACCGCGGGAACGATGAACGCCTACTTCGCGGGAGCGGCCAAGCTCGGGGCGGCCCTGGGCAGAGATGGCGCGTTGCCTTCATGGCTCGCTCACGGCAGCGAGGCGGGCGGCATACCGCGCAGGAGTCTCCTGACGCTGACCAGCCTGACGCTGGTCGTGCTCATCGTCACGCAGGCGGCTCATGTGCGGGTCGAGCCCCTGGTCCTCATGACGACCGGCGCGTTCGTCGTCGTCTACATCCTCGGCACGGCGGCCGCTCTGCGCCTGCTGGAAGCCGGGAGCTGGGGCCGGCGGGCGGCGCTGCTGGCCCTTGTTTTTGACATCCTCCTCCTGGCCACGACCGGACCGTATCTGCTCTGGTCGGTGGGCGTGGCCGCCTGCGCCGTGATCTATCTCTACCTGACGCGCGCCAGAGTCATTTGATCCGCGTGCCGTCCGACCACTCCGGCACGATCACCATGAAGATCGTGACGGGCTTGTAGTTCGTATCGTCCGCGTCGACCCAGGAGCCCGGCAGGCCGGCCCCCAGGTCCGCAGGCGGCACGCCGAGCGCGAAGCTCATGACGTGCGGATACCAGGGACCGGCGACGCTGTCGTTGAGATATCCGTTCCTCGACATCATGAAGCAGATGGCGCCGGGCAGCGGCTTCATGCCCTCGCCGGCCGCGCGGGCTGCTGCCGCCTGCGCACGCATCCTCGCCAGGGAATGGCCGGCGAGCACCCACCGGGTCCGCTCGAGATAACGCGGCAGTACGGAGCGGGCGCCGGCGGCGTTGAAGCACTCGGGCGAGCGGATCCTGGGATTCCAGAACTCGGGGTTGTCGAAGCTCATGTCCCAGGACCGGACCACGAGACACACGAACCCGTTATCGCCGGGCGCGGCGGTCTCGTAAGCCCGCTTGCCGAGAACCAGGATCCGCGCGTGTGCCGAGATCGACGCCGGGGCCGCGCTGCGCGCCACCGCGATCTCCTCGGTCCGGCTGGCCATCTCGTACTGGGAGATCGGCGCCATGCGCGGATAGACGGCGGCGCTGGCGTCGGCCAGCGTCGCACCCATACAGATAACGAGTATGCCGAGATGTTTCATGATCGGTTTCCCCCTCGAGCGCTGCCCCTAGCCGAATGGCGGCAGTGGAATTCGACACGCGGCCCCGGACGCGGATCATCAATTCACCTTTGGTGAATCACGATTCATGAATCACCAAAAGTGAATTATGATCGCACGATCGCAGAGAGCCGGAGCGATTGAATCCGATACGGTCTGGCACAGCGGAACGGGCAGACAGCGCGACCCTTCCGGTGCTGACGGATGTGTTGAACTTTGGGAGTTCGCGAATGATCCGTTCGTACGCAGTCCGGCTGTCGCTGAGTGTCGCCGCTGTCGCGAGCATCGTGATCGTGCTGCTGCATACGCTGGGATCGTGGTCCGCAGGGATCCTGCCGTTCTATGCCCAACAGCAGGCAAACGGCCTTTATGTCGTGCGCGAGGTTCCCGAAGTACCGCTTCCACCCGCGCTCGCCGATGGTGACGCTCTGGTGCCGAAGGAGATGACCGCGGCGGCTCGCGCCGCTGTCGTCTACGGCGTGGGCGTTCGGGTCGGCTCCCCGGTCGACGTCGCAGTGCTTCACGGCGGCCGCATCCTGCATGCGTCGATCCAGGCGCAGCCGCCGCCGCGGTTCGGGTCCGATTGGCTGGGCAGCGTGGTGTCCGCCTTGATCGTCACGCCGTTCATCGCCGCACTGGCCCTGCTCACGCTCTGGCGTGGCCGCGACCGCGTGGCGGCGGGACTGTGCGCCCTATCGCTCTACGGGCTGATCGCGGCCGCACTGTTGAATCTCGCCAATGTCCTCGCCGAGCCGCTCATCGCCGTCTGGCTGGTGCTGCTCGTCGTCGAGGCGCAATACCTCGTCGCCCTGCCTGCCCTGTACGTGATGGCCGAGGGACTCACGGCGACCGGAGTGTCGGCGCGCACCAGGACTGTCGCGCGGATGGCGGTGGCGTGCCTCGCCGCGGGGGCGCTCGGCCTGTCCGTGACCCGAGAGGTCTCGTTCACGTGCTTCGGCTCCGGATCGAGTGCCATGATGGAGACCGCGATCAACGCGCTCGATGTCATATTGGTCGCGATCCCCGTGGTGGTGCTTTTGGGCGGCTACCGCCGGGCGACGCACGCCAGCCGGCTGCGGATCCGGTGGTTTCTCTGGAGCACCGCATACCTCCTCGTATGCATCCTGCTCGTCTTCAGGCTGGAGCCCGTCCAGAGCCGGCATCCGTATCTCTTCGAGTTCGTCTATTCGATACGGTTTCTCGCCTTCGTAGGCTACCTCTACGCCACGATCCGCACCCGGCTGGTGGACGTCTCCTTCGTCGTCAACCGCGCGCTCGTGTATGCAGGCATCACCGGTTTGCTGTTCGGCATCTTCTCCCTCCTCGAGCTGGGACTGCATGAGCTCGCGGTGGGTGACAAGCTGGGCCTCGCCCTCCAGGCCATCGCGGCGCTCCTGCTGGCGGTGGCCCTGAGCCCGCTCCACCGCCGGCTGGAGCACTGGGTCGAACGGGTGTTCTTCCGCAAGCAGCGCCTCGCCATCGCGAGCGTGCGCAATTTCGCTACCGAATGCGCCTTCATCGAGCAACAGAGCCATCTGCTCGACACGGCGGTCGAGCGCCTGCATCCGCACTGCGACGCGGTGGCCGTCTACGAGCGCACACTCTCCGGATATCAACTCCGCGCCTCCAAGGGACGCGCATGGCCCGAAAGCATCGATGTCGACGATCCGGCGTTCGTCTCGTTGCGCGCCCACCGGCAGGAAGTCGACCTGCACGGGCTCGCGAGCGCCATGGGGGCGGACAGCTTCGCTTTCCCGATGACCGTGGGCGAGACGTTGAGCGGTGCCGTCCTCTGCCATCCCCGCCCGGGAGAGAGGCTCGCGCCCGACATCCGCGCGGCCCTCGGCGAGGCCGCGCGCAATCTCGGCGCCACTCTCTACATCCTGCGCTACCGCGAGCAGGCCCGCCTGGTCGCGGACATTGCGACCGGCCGCATCGACGAGACCGGCGCCCGCCAGCGGGCCATGGCCATGCTTCAGGGCGCGGCCTGACGGCCCGCCGTCAATGCCATGGCCAGGGCTTCAGCGCGTAGTTCACCGGCGGCGTGTCGCCGGCGAGATAGCGCACGAAGTAATCCCACCGCCGCCGCGTGATGTACGGTGTCGCGTAGAGGTAGGCGTGGGGCACATTGGGAATCGCGATCATGTCGAAGTTCTTGTTCGCCTCGATCAGCGCCTGGACCACGAGCTGCGTGTTCTCCGGCGGCACGTTGTCGTCCATCGTCCCGTAGGTGAGCATCAGGCGGCCCTGGAGGTGTGAGGCCACCCTCTCGTTGGCCTGGTTGTCGTAACTGGTGGTGCCGTTGGCATTGCGCACCAGCAGGCCCTGGTACATCTCGCTGTACTGGGTCTCGTAGTCGCGATTGTCGTGGTTGCCGCTCTCCGCCCAGCCGACCTTGAAGAAGTCGGGGTAGCGGAACATCGCCGCCGCGGTGGCATAGCCGCCGCCGGAGTGTCCCCAGATGCCGACGCGGCTCAGGTCGATCCAGGGATAGCGGCCGGCGAGCTCCCTGATCGCGGCGACCTGGTCGGGCAGGGTGTTGTCGCTCATGTCGCCGTACCAGAGGCGAAGGAAGGCCGCCGAGCGGTACGGAGTGCCCATGCCGTCGATCGCCACCACGATGAAGCCGAGCTCGGCCAGCGACTGATCGTCGTAGCGCGACGGCTCAAAGCGGAACGTGGAGATCGAGCCGAGCCACGGACCGGGGTAGACATAGTCGACGATGGGGTACTTCCTGTGCGGATCGAAATCGGTCGGCTTGAAGAGCAGCCCGTAGAGGTCGGTCTTGCCATCCCGACCCTTCACCACGATCGGCTCGGGCGGCTGCCAGCCCACCGCCTTCAGTCGGGTGAGGTCCGCGCGCGCGACGGTGGCGAGAATGCGGCCATTGCGGCCGCTGCGCAGCGTGGTGACCGGCGGACGGACCGGCGTGGAGCAGCTGTCGACGAAGTATTTCCCATCGGGGGACAGGCTGACGACATGATTACAACGCTCGGGTGTCAGCAGCGTGGGTTTTCCACCCTTCAGACTCGCTTTCCACAGCTGCTCGTAGTACGGATTGACTCCCGGGACGCGGCCCACGGCGCGAAACCAGATCGTGCCGGCCCTGCGATCGACGCGCAGCACCTGGGTCACCTCGCCAGTGCCGGTCGTGATGGCACGCTCCAGCTTGCCCGTGATCAGGTTGTAGAGATACAGGTTGCCCCAGTTGCTCCTCTCGCTGTACCAGATGGCTTCGTGAGAGGTCGGCAGGTAGCGCCAGTCCACCGGGTTGACGCCGCTGATCGCACTGACGCCGCTGTTGCCGCTGTTGAAGTAGGTGCTGACGCTCTCCTCGAACACGGTGTGGACGGCGCCCGTGCGCGCATCGGCCAGCCGGAACCACTCGTGCCTGCGATCACGCGAGGTGCTCACCATCGCAAGGGTCTTGCCGTCGGCCGCCCACTGCACGTCGTCCCAGTGACCGTTCTCCTCGCAGCTGAGCTCGTCGCACAGGCTGGAGAGCCGCTGCTGCGGCGGCAGCTGCAGCCGCACCGTCTTGCCCGTGGCCACTTCGATCACCACGGGCTCCATCATGAGCACGTGCGTGTCGCCGGGCAGGGGGTATTTCCACTCCTCGAGGGTGGGGTGACCGATCCGCGCGCTCACCAGGTACATGTCGCCGACCTGGCGCTGGTCCTGCTGAAAGGTGGCGATTTCCGTCGAGTCGGGCGACCAGTTGAGCACCGGCGTGTCGCCATGTATCCAGCCGGCGTTGTGGGTCGCGTAGCCGAAGTTCTTCACACCGTCGAACGTGAGCTGCCGTTCCTTGCCGGTGGCGACGTCGCGGACCCACAGGTTCCAGTTGCGGATGAAGGCCTCCAGCTTCCTGTCGGGCGAGAGGATGCCCGGCTCGTTGCCGGTCTTGACCAGGGTTGCCTCGTCGACGCAGTGCGGGGCGCCGCTCAGGTCGCACCGGTAGTCATTACCGTCGCGGGTGATCTCGAACCGGTCGGCGCCCTCGATGCGGATGTCCGTGATCTCGAGCTTCGAGGCCATGACCGGCTTGGCTGTAGCCTTGCCGAGCGCCGCCGCGAGCTTTTGCTGGTCGAATGCCGCGCGGACCTCGTGGGTCCTCGCCGCCATGATCCGGTAGTGGTCGCCGGCGGCATCGTGATCGACGAACCAGAAGCGCCGGTCATCGAGCCAGTGCACCGCAGCGACGGCGTGGTCCACCAGCGGTCCGGTGTTGTAAGGCATGAATTGCTCGGCCCGCGCATAGTCCTGGGCGGTCAACTGGCGGCCTTGCGCCAGCCCGGCCGCGGGCGCCGGCAGGACCGACAGGGACAACAGGGCAGGCAGGACCCACCGGGCCCGGAAACCGACCGGCTGGTACACGGACATGTCGTCTCTCCTGGAGATGGTCAGTCGCATGAGCCTGCAGTCCGCGGATGCGTCAGGCCGCCCACCGCGCTTCAGCCGCGCGCCGCGCATCGAACGCGCGCGCCTCACCGGCGGCGCGCGGGCTCGAGCCGATGACGGCATGGATCTCGGGGTCGGGCGCGGCGCTCCGCGCCCGGTATTCCCTCCGGTTACTGGGCGGCGTGCGGCGCCATGATCTTCGCCAGCATGTCCTGCGTGCCCGGCAGCCTCACCAGGTGCGGGTACTTCGGTCCGCCGTGATAGTCCACGGCCAGCGTCCGATACCAGCCGTCATCCTGCACGAGGAACTGGGTCGACCCGGTCGAATGCTCGGCCTGCTCCAAAACGTACTGCAGCACGTCGCTGGAGTAGGCCTGCCCGTCGACCGCCACGATCTTCATGCCGGGCGCCATGCCCGCAGCCCAGGCCGGCGAGCCTTCGCGCACGTCCGTCACCGTATCGTCCTTGCTCACATTGATGCCATAGCTGAGCCACTGATTGTCCATGTGTCGCAGTGCCTCGACGGCCTCGATGTAGGGGTTGGGCTCGCTCGTATAGACCAGCTTCCAGCCCGCCCGCGCCAGCTCGTCGGTGGGCGGCTGCGGCGCCACTTCGTACACGCGCTTCTGGAAGAAGCCGTGCCAGTCGTACGGGACCACCTCGTTCAGCAGATGCTCGATGTCGGCACGGGTGTAGGTCCTGGTGATCGGACCGGTGAGCGTCGGGACGCTGTAGAGATGCAGGAAGGTATCGAGCGACTTCCGGCCGCCCGTCTTCTCCCGGATGATCGAATCCACGTCCAGCCACAGGAGCTCTCCCTCCGTGTAGAAGTCCCCCGCGGTGCGCCGGATGCTGGAGTAGGTGCCCCGGGCCTCATAGAGATACGGCGCCGCGGTCGTCGTATCGATCAGCGGTTCCGTGTTCCGTCCCGGCTCGCTCGCCATCATGGAATAGACGGTCGCCAGGTACTGCGGATAGTCGCTGGGCTTTCTGATCCCGGTCCGGAACGAGAGCAGATCGCCGAGGTACTGGTTCATGCCCTCGTACACCCAGAGCAGATCGGTCTGCTCCGGGATCTGGAAGTTGAGCGTGAACAGATCATACGGCCGGCGGTACTTGCCGTTCCAGGAGTGCGAGAACTCGTGCGTCACCAGGTCCCCGTCGGTGTACTGCTCCTTGGGATTCGTCAAGAAGTCATCGGGCGCGCGGTTGTCGCTCGACTGGTGATGCTCGATGCCCTGGAAGCCGATCGCGTCCGACAGCGTGAGCAGCGCGTGGTAGTCGTTCCAGTGCCTCGAGCCGTAGAGCGCCAGCGCCTCCGGCGTCATGTTCTTGTACTTCGCGATCAGCTTGTCCTTGAAGTCGAGATCCTGCGGCGCATCGGCGAACACATCCAGCATCTGGTAGGCGCTGCCCTGGCGCCACAGCTCGATGTGCTTGTAGTAGCGGCCGGCGTCGAGCGGCGAGTCCACCAGCATGTTGAGCGGCACCACCGCGAAGTCCACGCGCTGCCCGGACTGCTCCGGGCCCGGCAGCGCCGTGCCGTAGCTCCAGCCGTCGGGCAGGATGATGCTCGGCTTGAAGTAGACCTCGTGGGAGTTGGTGTCGGCCTGATAGAAGAGCACGCGATTCCAATTGACGATCGCGAGATTGGGCGTCGACATCACATCATCCGGGGCGTTGACGAGCACCGTGAACCGTACGTCGAGCGCATGCACCCCGCGCGGGACGTCCACGTGGAACGCATACATGTCCACCGTGTCACGGCGCCAATCGATGGGCGTGCCGTTCGCCGAGACTTTGATTTCCGAGATGTTCGCGAGCGGCCCCGTGGGCCCGTGCTCGCCCGGCACCCATTTGGGGTAGACGAACGTGAACTGCCCCGGGCTCACCGGGATCCGCATCGTGGCAGTCATCAATCCGCGACCCACGTCCCGCGCATCCAGCACCAGTGTTTCGGGGTTGCTTTCGGTGGCGTAGGACCGTGCGTTCGAATTCGGCTCCGCGGCCGGTGACGGCCCGGAGACGCACAGGGAGATCAGCAGCGCACTGGCGCAGGAGAGGGGAAGAAGACGCTTCACGGAATGCTCCTCCGTCGACGTTGTTCTTGCGCGAGCCGCAGGTGGCCGCGCGACGATATCCGGTAAGTATGCCATGAACGGGGGCATCTCCGCCCCGGCCGGGCGCTGCCGCCCCGGCTTCTGCGGTGAGTGGTGCGGCCGGAAAGACGAATTGCGGCCGTGCCGGCCGCCGCGCCCGCCGGCCATGCCGCCGAGCAGCCAAAAAAAAGCCCCGCGCGAGGCGGGGCTTCGAAGCCACTTTCGTGGAAGGCTTTAGAAGAGAACGTACTTCACGTTGACGTAGAAGTTCCGCAACAGGGGGTCCACGACGAGCGAATTGTATCCCGCCGCAAAGTTGCCCTGCGATGCGTTGGTGAACGGCGGATTGCTGTTGAGCACGTTGTGAATGCCGAACAACAGGGTCAGATGGCTCATCGGCTTGAAGGATGCATAGGCGTCCCAGGTCGAGTAGCTGCCGACGGTCCGCTGATTGCCGTTGCCATCCGGGAACTCGTCGATGTAGGACGAGTAGAAGCGGTTGCTGATGCCGCCGCCCCACGCGCCCTCCGGGCTCGTCCAGTCGACCCGCAGGTTGTGCTGCCAGCGGTACGCCGGGGGATCCTCGTTAAACCAGCCCACCAGATTGAGGAAGGGGCCGCCGTTGTACTGCTGCAGCAGGAACTGCGTGACCGCGGTTCCCTCCAGATCCTCGCGGAACGTTCCGATCGGCGAATGCTGCAGGTACTGGATGCTGACGTCCACCCCGTCGGTCGTGATCTCGCCCGTATTCTGGTCGGTCAGGATGACGTATCCGCAGCTCGGCTGCGTGTACGGCTGGCAGTCCTGAGCCTCCTCGACCGATGGCGTGAGCGTCCCGCTGCTGTTCGGCACGATATAGCTCGAGAATGCATCCGGATCGCCGTAGATGGCCGAGGACGGAACGCCTCCGATGGTGTTCTTGAGGAGGATCCGGTAGTAGTCGAGCGTGATGCCCATGTCGCGGATCGGCGAGATGATGACGCCGAAATCGAAGTTCTGCGAGGTCTCCGGCGTCAGCTTGTCGTTGCCGCCGTACAACCCGATTCCCTGCGTGTTACAGGTTGCCGCGGTCCATTCTCCCGTTGCCGAGGGCGGGTTGCACAGCGGGTTACCCTGTCCCATGGTGCCGGAGCTCGAAGCGGCCAGGAAATTCGGCGAGTACAGGTCCTCGAGGGTAGGCGCGCGGAAACCGGTGGAGGCGGCGCCCCTGAAGGTCAGGAAACCGGCCGGCTGGTAGCGCACCGACACCTTGCCGTTGTTGGTGGTGCCGAAGTCGCTGTACCGGTCCTCGCGATCCGATATGTCGACATCGAGATGCTTCGCCATCGGCACGTCCAGCTCGGCGTAGACCGCCTGCACCTGGCGGCTGCCTTCGACCGCGGTGTCCGTGAGCCCGGTCGCAGCCTCCGTGAGGGTGTTATAGGGTGTGGTGGCGCTCGTGAAGCGTTCGCCCGACACGCTCACACCGAGCGCGACGGTCGCCGGAGTACCCGCGTGGAAAGCATCGCCCAGCGGGTGGCTGGCGTGGCCGTCGACACTCCACAGCCGATCCTCGCCCAGCTCGTAAACGCCGCTGATATACGATGAGTTGATCAGGGCCTGTCCGGCCGCGCTCTGCGGGCCGAAGGGGTTGATCAGGTCGCTGAGGACGCCGCCCGGCGCCAGCACCGACTCATTGGGATAGCCGCTGACGTTGCGGTCGTCGTTCTTGTTCTGGCTGTAGTTGAGGTCGCCCTTGTAATCCCAGCCGCCGTTGTCCCCGGAGAACGTGATCAGAGCCCGTTGCTCGGTATTGAGGTTGCCGTTGTAGCGGTTGTTGTTGGGGTCGCTCCAGATCGCATCGATGGGATCGGTCAGGTCCGGCGTGGCGGTGCTGCAGGTTCCCTCGCACGTCAGCTGGGACGCCTGCGGGAAGTAGGGGCTCGCCGGGTCCATCTGGAAGGCATAGAACATGGGACCGGAATAATCGGTCACTTCGGACTGGGTATAGAAGTACTGCGCCTGCAGGGTGTTGTTGCCCGGCAGCGTCTTGGTGAAGGATGCCAGCCCGGAAGCTTCGCTGGATGCCGGCAGCAGATCCGTCGCGGCCGAGTACCGGTAGGCGCAGTTGCCGAACGCCTCGGTCAGCTCCGGATTGCCCGTGCAGGCCGGATAGCCGTACTGCCACTCGTTGCCGTTGGAGTCCAATACGGTCCCGGGCCACGTTCCCGGATCGTTCGTGTTGTCGACGCCCAGCGCCGGATAGAAGCCCGCGGAGGAGAACGACCGCTCCGTCGCCTTGAGCTCATCCTGCTTGCTGTAACTTCCCGTGATCATGAAGTTATAGCCGTCGCTCACCAGATCTCCGTGTCCGAAGGTGAAGTCCCCCTCGCCCGAGCTGCCGCCGGGCTCCTGCGGGTGGTCGAAATTGCCCTGGATCTCGGCCCCCTGGAAATCCGTCTTGGTGATGAAGTTGATCACGCCCGCGATGGCGTCGGAGCCGTAGAGCGCCGAGGCGCCTTCCCGCAGCACCTGCACGCTATCGATGGCCGAGAACGGGATGCCGCTCAGGTCGACCGCATCGCCGCTGAAGGCGTTATTGGCCAGCCGCTGGCCATCGAGGAGCACCAGAGTGCGGCCATCGCCCAGGCCACGCAGGTCGGCGTAGGTGCCGCCGCCGGAGAACGTGCCCACGGATTGCGCGATATTGATTGCCGGGACGTTGGAGGTCACCGTGTCGAGCGCCTGCTCCACGTTCACGATGCCCTGGTTCTTGATGGCGTCCGCCTGCAGGACCGTGATGGCCTCGGCGGTCTCGGCAGCCGGCCTCGCGATCATGGAGCCGGTGACCACGACCGTCTGCAGCACCGGAGCGGGGGCGAGCGGGGGTTGCGGGGTCGTCTGCGGCGCGGCCTGCGCCAGCAGGATGGGCTTGCTCGCGGCGGCTGTCTTCGCCGCGACTGTCTTGGCGGCGGGCGCCTTGGCAGCGGTCACGGGAGCAGAGGCCGTCTGAGTAGTGACCGCCTGCTGCGCAAACGCCGCCACGCTTCCCACGCCACACAGGGCGAGGGTGCCCGTTGCCAGGGCGCGCTTGACGGCGAAAGCGAGTTCACGATTCGTTCTCATCAATTTCTCCTCATCGGCGGCTCTCACGGCCGCATATAAGTTTGACCAGAGCCTCCCCGGCGGGGGCAGAGCCAGGTCATTTCTAAGGTTTGCTGGACTCTTCGGCCGGGCCTGAGGCCTGGCCGGGGTCTGCGTGGGATCGGATATTAGCAGCGGCCTGCCGGGGGACGATACATTTTTGGTAAAAAAGCAACGAAATGGGCCCGGGGCGGATCTCCTCGAAGGGCCAGAAACCGGGGCTTCGCGCATGAGATGTCCCGGGGCCGGACCATGGGAGGTACCTGCGTTGCGCCCTTGCAACCCTTGGGCAAGGTCACGGACGGCGGCAGCCGCGCAAAAAAATGGGCCCCCGAAGGGGCCCATCGCTACGAGAGCGGGAATGCGATCCGATCAGAAGTCGTAGTCGAATCCTACCGTCATGAACCGCCCCACCGCGCCGTCCTGCTCGAGCGCGGGGTCGTACGGGTAGAACATGCTTCCGCCGCCGTACGTCATGACGTCCACGGGCGGCGCCTTGTTCAAGAGGTTCGTCACCGAGGCGTGCAGCTCGAACTGACTGGTCACCTGATAGCTGGCATAGACGTCCGTCTCGAGGAAGTACCTCACGGTGCAGAATCCCGCCTCGTCCGCCGGTACCGATGTCATGCCGCCGGGGAAGTTGCCGTCATAGGCGAGCGCAGCAGCGCAGGTGCTTTCCCCGACGGAGGGATCGGTGATGGAGAAGTGGCTGATGTAATTGATGCTGGGCGTGATCGTAATCGGACCCTTGCTCCAGCTCAGCCGCACGTTGACGCGGTCCTTCGGGTTGCCGGTGTCGCCGGAGATGCTCGCCGGTCCGTGCGTACCCGCCAGCTCGTAGGTTCCGACGCCGGCAATCGTGAGCTGGTAAGTGAGCTCATGAGTCCATGACGCCTCGCCCGTGAAGCGGCCGATCTGGCCCCAGTCCCAGTGGTACTGGAAGTCGACGTCGTAGCCGCTGGTGTGAGTGGAGTTGGCATTGATGTACGGATACGTGGCTTCCGCGATCGTGCCGACCGGGGTCAGCTGGTTGACCAGCTCCGATTGCGTACACGGGCCCGCATTGGTGGCGGGGCAATAGGGCAGGACCACCTGCGGGCCGCGCACCAGGCTGGTGTAGCCGCCGCTCAAGCCCTCGCCGGTCAGGTAGGACGCAACGATGTCGTTGTTGATCTTGATGTTGTAGTAGTCCACCGTGGCGCTGAATTCCTGGATCGGCTGCAGGACGATGCCGGTGGTCCAGTTGGTCGAGGTGATGTCCTTCAGCTTCGGATTCGCCACCTGCACGCCCGTCCAGGGGAAGCTGCAGGTGCTCGGGAAGTTCCCGGGCGCATCCGCATTGCTGGGATTCGGGCACAGGGCCGGATCAGGGTAGCTGCCCGCGCCGAACGCCTCACCGGACGACACGCCTTCCGCAGCCGAGGGTACGCGGAAGCCCTTGCCGTAGGTGCCGCGCAGCGCTATCCACTTGACCGGCGTGAACTTGACGCCGATCTTGGGTGTCGTGTCGGCCCCGAAGGTCTGGTAGTTGTCGTAGCGTCCCTGCAGGTCGATCTCGAGCGACTTGATCGGGTTGCCGTCGAGCTCGGCGAATGCCGCCCGGTCGAACTCGTCGCCGATCACGTAGATCGAGTCGCCTTCCTGGACACCGCTTTCGATGAGGGGCGGGGGCGTCTCGTCATGGGTTTCCTTGAACCACTGCACGCCGATCGCCAGATCGAGCGGCCCGCCCGGCATGTCGAACAGCTTGTGTGTGCCGTGAATGTCGACCAGATCGAGCTGGCTGGTCGGCGTCGTCTCCGCCGGCGGCGCGAACAGGGCGGCGCCGTTCGAGCTGCCGAGAATGTATCCGTTGTTGAGCGCGTTCTGCAGTTCAGTGGGTATGATCTCACCGTAATCCGTCAGATCCATCTTGGCGTACTCCGCGCCGAGAGTGGCCTTGATGTCCCAGCCGGCCGCGTTGCCGGTCAGAGTGCCCAGCAGCCGGTAGGTGTTGGTATTGACATCGGTCGAGGTCATGCCGAGCTCGGGAAAGTTATAGATGAGCGGCGCGGCGACTCCATAGGGATTGCCGGGATAGCTGGCCGGCACCGTGATGAGGGGATAGGTGATGACGTTGGGCAGCTGGCCGGGAGCCAGGCCGATGTTGGTGATGCCGCCGGTGGCGTAACCGGTGCCGCCGCCAAAGCCGATATCCCCGGCATACGACTCCACCTGCTCCGACCGGCTGTCGAACCAGGACCCCTGCAGGCCGAACTCCCAGCCCCCGGCGAGCTCCTTGGTGAATTTGGCGAGCAGGTCGACGTTGGTGTCCGCAGGCTGGAGCTGTGCGCCCGGGGCATTGAACTCGCAATCGCCGGACTCCTGCGCCACATCGCTGCAGCCCGGGAGGTAGGCGTCAGCCGGACCGGCCACGCCCGGGTTGAGGAGGTAGCCCGTGAGCGAGGCGGGATTCGGAATGTTGGCGTTCTCACTCGCCGGGGCGCCCGGAGTCCGGTTGTAGCCGCCCCAGGGATAGAAATCGAGGCTGTCCCACAGTCCGCTGCGGTCCGAGGCGAGAATCTGGTCGTCGTGGCGGAAGTCTCCGGAGACGTACCAGTTGTAGCCGTCGCTGGCGAGATCGCCCTCGCCGCCGATGAAGCCGATCTTCTCGTCCGTGCCGTCCCAGTGCGACGACGTGCCGGTCTCGGCCGTGATGTGGAAGCCCTGGTACTCCTTTCTCAGGATCACGTTGACGACGCCGGCGATCGCGTCGGAGCCGTACAGAGCCGAGCCGCCGTCCTTCAATATCTGCACCTGCTGAACGGCCGTGAAGGGCAGGGAGGACAGGTCGACGAAACTGCGCTCGTTGTCATCGAGCAGGGGGTAAGCCACGGAACGCTCGCCGTCGATCAGGACCAGGGTGTCGCCGAGCGTCAGACCGCGCAGCGAGATGCCGGAGCCGCCCGTTGCAAACGCGAAGCTGAAGGACTGGCTCAGCGTATTGGCGCCGTTCGAGGGAAGGCTGCGCAACACGTCCGAGATATCGTTGTACCCGGACTGCGTCAGATCCTTGGCGGTCAGGACCTGCACCGGGTTCGGCGTCTCGATGCTCGTGCGCTCGATCAACGAGCCGGTGATCACGATCGTCTGCAGCTGCTGGGTGGCCTGCGTTCCGCTTGGCGGCGGCGTCGTCTGGGCCAGCAGGATGGGTGTCTTGGTCGAGGTCGCTTTCGCCGAGGTCGTTTTCGTAATGGTCGGCTTCGTAGCGGCCGACTTTGCGGCGGTCACCCGCGGGGTGGCCGTCTGCGCAGTCGTTGTCGGCTGCGCGTAAGCGGCCATACCCCCGGCACCTATCAGCGCTAAGGTGCCGGTTGCAAGAGCACGTTTGACGGCGAGTGACAGTTCACGGTTCGTTCTCATCAAAGTCTCTCCTCTTGGGCGGCTCTCGTTGCCGCCTCTATGTTGGGCCGGCGCCTCCGGAGGAGATCTTCCGGCTTTGCTTACGGTTGCTGATCGGGCATCGGGAATCGGGTCCGGATGGGATCAACATGCGTTGGATATTAGCAGCGTGTCGCCGCAAAGAGATACTTTATTTGCGGAAAAGCAACGCGGCGCCTCCCTCCATGCACCGTAAAAGGGCACGAAATCAGGATGGGGCAGGCAGAAATGCCACACTTCCCGCGACGCGTCCTGCCCTCACGTTGCTCCTCGGCAACGTGAGGTTGCGCTCAAGGTTTGGCCTTGGGATGGCCTGTCAGGCTCCAGCTCACCCGGTCCCCAACCTGGATTCCGAGCTGTTTGGCCTCCCCGCCGTCGATCTCGAGCACCGCGATGACCGGTACGTCGGAGGACAGCACGGCGAGGGAGAACGGCGTCGCGTTGGCGATGATCTGCGCGATCCGGCCGTCCTTGCCCACAAACACCATGTCCAGCGGGATGTAGGTGTTCTTCATCCAGAAGTGCGCCACCTGCGGCGCGTCCTGCGGAAAGATCATTCCCTCGTCCGGCGGCAGGTCGCGAACGAACATCAGTCCCTGCTCCTGGCGCGCCGGGGTGTCGGCAATCCAGATGTCGAAGTGGCTCCGGTGTCCGTGCGACACGATGTCGAGTGTCGTGCGTGGAAAGTGCGTCAGGCTCTCGATGGGCTGCGATTGCGCCAGGCAGGACGCGGCGAGCGTGCCCGCGAGCACGATGCCGAGGGCCCAGCGGACGGCGGTGAGTTGCAGGGGACGGCGCGGACGGCTCACGGATGGGTACCCTCGCTTGTGGCTCCCGGCGATTGTGTCATGGAGCGTTGAAATCGGCGCGGCCCGCGAAATCGAAGGTCGTCACCAGGATCCGCTGCCGCCCGCTCAGGTCATTGGCGGGCGCGATGCAGAACCCGTGCGCGACGATCCGGTAAGTACCCGCGCTCGCCGAGTGCGCCTGTGGAGCTGCCTGTGCCCGGACGTTCGCGCCCGCGCGTGGCGAGGAGGTTGCAGCGCGGCTCGAGCTGACAGGCTCCTGTGTCAGCCGGTCCACGGTGCAGTTGTCGCCGCCTTGCGTGGCAAAGAGCAGTTTCCGGTCCTCGAAGAACACCGTCAGATTGGTCGGCAGCTCCCGCCCGGCCCGACCCTCCTTGGCGTGATCGATCCCGAAGATCATCCTCACCCGTCCCGCAGACCCCGCCCGGCCCTCGAACCCCATACGGATGCCGCTGCCGTCGAGCCGCGGTCCCCCCTCGCACGTCAATTCCCGCCCCCGCAGGTCGACATCGAGCCGCACCGCTCCCCGAATCCGCGCGCGCAGGAACGCCCCGCCCGATCGCAGGCACCGACCCCCGAGCGCTGCCGGCGGCAATCCGGACAGGAGCGAGCTCCCCTGCGCCTGCGCCGGAGCCGATGACGGCTGGACGCGCGGCGGATCCGCCGCGCGCGCTGCTGTCCCGAGCGCCGCGACGGCGACGAGCGCCGCCGCCAAGCCGCCTGCCACGATAGTCCCGCGATAAAGCTTCCCCATGCGGCACAGTCTAGCGATCCGGCTTTTTCGCCGCCTGGCCGGCGATACGAATACGGGGTATATTTGTATCCAATTCTGATACGAATATAGGTGCGAATCGTGCCGCGATACATCTGGCAAAGGCCCGAATGGCCGCAGTGGCGCTGGACCGCAGCGCAGGTCGCGCCTTTGCTCGAGAGCGCGCAGCGCAAGCAGGATTTCCTGGCGGGCCTGGCGCGGGC